>CAYGRH010000334.1:0-3861 GCA_964352165.1 uncultured Hyphomicrobiaceae bacterium
ACTGGCGCTGATGATGATCGACAATGCGGTCGCGTGCGACTTCAAGGGCGTTGATGGTTTCATCGGAGCATTCGGCGACGGCGGCATCGACTTCCTGCGTGCTCACCCGCAAGCCACTGGCGTCGATATCAACGGCATCAAATTTGCGGGACAATTCCATGAGTGCTTTGTCGCCGTTCTCGCGCACGTCCGCGATGATCTTGGCGACTGCATCGTCGATGTCGGCTGAGACCTCGCGTTTTTCTGAAAGCAGGGCTTTGAATGCCTGTTCGAATTCCGGATTCGCTGTGGTGAGCCGCTTTACCATCGTCGTCTTTCTTTCAGGTCCGCTTAGACAATATTCCAGATCAAGGGAACATGGGATCATGCGTGCCCTATCCAATGCCGGACAGAACTGCAAAAGGGGCGCGGCTTTTACGTTTTGCCGTTTTCGCGATGAACCGGCCGCAGGTTCGTTTCCCAGGCCGCACCAAGATCGCGCAACTCCGCTTCGATACACTCGACGGTCAATTCAATTGACGCATCATCGGAAAACTGGAGCCTGATCGTTCCGGCCGGCGCGTCCGTTTCCTGAAACGTGACAGCCAGAAGCGAGACAACTTCGCCGGGCTGATCGAAATTGATCTTTTTCGTTTTCGCAGCCAGCACCCGTTCGAAGCGCAGACCGGCGCGACGACGTTGATAGAGCATCCGCGTCCAGCGCAACCAGGGCTTGGAATAGGCATCGGCCCAGTCAAAGCGATTACAGACAATCGCAAACCGTTTTGCGCGGGCGTCGTAGACAAGATCGCCAATCTTGGCGACTGCGTCCTGAACGTGCGCGGAAATAACGGCCAGGTCCTCGCTATCCATGGCGATCAGCTTGAGTTCGTTCATTCGTGGAGGACACCTAAACAGAGGGCACCAATCGGCCGGCGTTCGTCAGTCCGGAACGATGTCAAATACCTGCTACGTTCGCAGCGAAGCGGAGCCGCACCCGTGCCGATTGACGAACGGTACGGCTGGGATGCTCTGCAGCGAACACGGCAACAGCAGCGCTGCCGTGTGTTGCGACCTCAAGATTGATAGCCTCCGGCCCCGTTGCGTGCAACTCAGGCGGGCTTGTGGGCCGGCAATATGCCGGCAGTCCAGCGACCTCGCGGCTTGAAACCGGCTACTCTCCGGATATGCGCTCTATCCTTGCCCCGCAGTTCGACAGCTTCTCCTCCAGCCGCTCAAACCCTCTGTCCAGATGGTAAACGCGGTTGATGGTGGTTTCGCCTTCCGCCACCAGTCCTGCAATCACCAAGGATACGGAGGCCCGCAAATCGGTCGCCATGACGGGTGCACCGCGCAGGGCATCGACGCCGGTAATCGTCGCCGTGTCGCCGTGAAGGGCGATGTTGGCCCCCAGGCGGGCCAGCTCCTGGACGTGCATGAAGCGGTTTTCGAAGATCGTCTCGCGGATCACGCTCGTGCCTTTGGCGCGCAGCATAAGCGCCATCATCTGAGCTTGAAGGTCGGTTGGGAAGCCGGGGTAGGGCTGTGTCTCAACTGTTACCGGCGAAAGCTCGGAGCCGTTGCGACGGATGCGCAGGCCCTCGGCTTCGTCGATCACCTCGACCCCACATGCTTGCAGCGTATCCAGTGCTGCGCGGAGCAGGTCAGAACGCGCGCCGGTGAGCAGCACATCACCGCCGGTGGCGGCGACGGCAAAAGCGAAAGTTCCGGTTTCGATTCGGTCGGGCAGCACCGAGTGGATCGCCCCGTCCAGCCGATCGCGTCCCTGGATACGCAGGGTCGAGGTTCCGATGCCCTCGATCTCGACGCCCATCTTTTGCAGGCACATCGCGACGTCGCCGATCTCGGGCTCGCGCGCTGCGTTCTCGATCAGTGTTTCGCCTTTGGCCAGAGCGCTTGCCAAGAGGACGTTATGGGTTGCGCCAACGGAGACCTTCGGGAACGTGATACGCGCGCCGTGCAAACCTTTGGGTGCCTTGGCAATCACGTAGCCGCCATCGATCTCGATCTGGGCTCCCAGCGCGGCTAGTCCGGTCAGGTGGAGGTCGACCGGGCGCGTGCCAATGGCGCAGCCACCTGGAAGCGATACCTTCGTTGCACCCATGCGTGCGATCAGCGGGCCCAGCACCCAGAAGCTCGCCCGCATCCGCGACACCATTTCATAAGGCGCCGTCGTATCGACGATGTCGCGCGCGGTGAGGTGGAATGTCTCGCCCAGGTGGGCGGAGTGGCCGGCGCGCTTGCCGTCAACGGCGAGATCGACGCCGTGGTTGCGCAGGATGCGCGCCAGTAGATTGACGTCGGCGAGGTTAGGGACGTTTTTCAACGTCAGCCTGTCCTCCGTCAAAAGGCTGGCAATCATCAGCGGAAGAGCTGCGTTCTTCGCGCCTGAAATGGGAAGTTGTCCGGTCAGCGGCTGGCCGCCCACGATTTTGATACGGTCCATCGCTGTTCCTAAAACCTTTCCCTCGAATTCCGCGTCCCAGGTTCGCAACCCAGGTCTTCACTCAGCCCGGCAGGCATAATCGGCCCGCGTCATGTGCATCAGCCCCAAGCCTTCCCGCCCAGGCAGGCAAGCGCAATTCCCCCAGCGCAATGCCTGTTGCTATCGCGCCTGCAAACAGGCCCGACCTGAATGATTAGTCCTGTGGGACGGCGGAGGGCAAGTCCGGCGGGCTCAGCGGTGGTTCAGGCGCATTCACCAGCAGAGAAATGATTGTATATTCAGCATCTTAAGCTCCACTCGATGGCGCTTATGCCGCACAACCTCCCGGCCGCGCTGATGATGGGCCGAACGCTAGTTACCGCTTTCTGATTCGGATTTCGCGGCGGCTGCGCGTTGGCGGACCTGATCCTTGCGCTTTTTCAGGTTGGCCCGAAGCTGTTCTTCGAGGCGCTGCTGGCGCGCTTCGGCATGACTGACCTTCGCAGTCGTACTCGTTTTTGTACCGGGGGTTACTTCCGGCTTTTCGCCCGGCTTGGAATTCATGCGGCTCACTCTTTTGGACGTCGAATGGAAGTAATCGGAGAGATCGGCCAATGCCGTGCACTTAGCCTGTTCGGACGACTATGTGCCGATTGTCCGCAGCGGGGCAAGGGCGAGGCTCGCGCCGGACGACAGGCATTTTTTTAGTTTTCCCGTCCAGCCACCCGCCGGTCATCGGTTTTTTTCACAATGGAGGCACCTCATGATACTCAGCGCTCGCAATACTCTCAGCGGCACCGTGAAGGAAATCAATAAGGTGTGGTTGCAGCGTAGGTGAAGATCGGCGTCTGCGCTTAGACGGATAAGGAGAGGGCGTTCGGGTCAAAGCTGACTGACTTCGGAAGGCAGCTCATAACCCGGTTCCGGGAGTTGGAAGAGGCTGCCAAATCCGATGGAAGCCGGTTCCTGAAATGGCTTGCTCGTGACGTGCGAGCCGATTGAGAGGGCATCCAGTTTGGAAGGCCGGCAATCTAGAAGGCAGGACGGGAGATCCTGGGACCTGCAACAGCAAGAAGTTCGCCGTCGATGCGCGAACCTGCCCCCAAAACTTCTCTGGAATGGGCCTTTTGCGCTCGTTGCCTCTTGTGCTCCGGCGCTGACGGCCGCGTCTCTTGGAGCATAGCTGGGGATGTTTTTGCGGCTTCGGGAAGCTGAGCAAAATCACGGTTGCGGGGATGGGTTGAAACCGCTACATGGTCCCACTCGACGGAGTGACCGTGCGAATAATCGCGAGGTTTCCGGAGCATTCTCATTGTACTCCACGCATCCGCCCCGTCAGATGCTGCTTGGAGAGTACATTTTTTGAGATTTATCAGCGGTTTGCTGCCGTAGCTCAGGGGTAGAGCACTCCCTTGGTAAGGGAGAGGCCGAGAGTT
>CAYGRH010000335.1:0-3843 GCA_964352165.1 uncultured Hyphomicrobiaceae bacterium
AAAGTGACCTGGGCGAGGTGGTTCGCCGTTCCCTTGCCGGAGCCCGAAAGTGTCAGTTCGCCGGGCTTGTCCTTGGCGTACTTGATGAAGTCCTCGACCGTCTTGATGTCGCTGCCGGCATTCACGACGATCGCGTCAGGTGTGTAGTGGAACATGTAGAAGCCCGACACGTCCTCGGTTGTGAAGCCGACGTCCTTCTGCTCGGGCTTGATGACGATGTGGGGCAGGTTGACGCCCATCCAGGTGTAGCCGTCAGCAGGCATGGAACTGAGCTGCGACCAGCCAACGGCACCGCCGCCGCCGGGCTTGTAGGAAATCACCAGATCCTGGCCGAACATCTTCTTGAAGTAGGCCTGCTGGTGGCGTGCGGAAATGTCGGACTCACCGCCCGGGCCAAAAGGGATGATGTAGTTGATGGATTTCGACGGGAAGTCGTCCGCGATTGCGGATGTCGCCGCTGCGAGACCGGCGCCAAGGCCGACGGCAGCAAGCGCGATGCGCCAAGTGGCGGAGCTTTTCATGTGATCTCCTCCCAGAGATTTTGGTTGGTTGATTGCGAGCCCCGGGTCTTGAGGGCTCTCGTGCGTTTTTTACGCATCTGATTTGTTGGGCGAATAGTAGGTGGAAACGCTGGCTCAATTTAGGCTGTTTGATTTATAAGTAAAAAGGATAAATGGGTTTTCTGACGCGCGCCCGGGAGGCGCGCAAGTTGTCTTGTTAGGTTCGATGGAACTCAAGCACCTGAGATGTTTCGTTGCGGTTGCCGAACACCTGCATTTCGGGCGGGCAGCCGAAAGCCTGAGCATGGCTCAACCCGCGTTGTCGGCGCAGATTAAGGCGCTTGAACAGGAAGTCGGAGCCCAGTTGTTTTTTCGCACGACGCGGAAAGTGAGCCTGACGACAACGGGACGGGTCTTTCTTGATGAGGCACGGTCTACGCTTGAGCGTGCGGACCTGGCCTTGCAGCGCGTGCGGCAGGCGGAGAATGACCATATCGAGTGGCTGAGGATCGGAGGCGTGGATTCAGCGACCGCAGGCCTTCTGCCGCCTGTCATCCGCGAGTTTCGTGGTCGGGTGCCTGATGCCGATTTGCGGGTGAGCGAGCTTCTTACCGCGCGGGCCATCGATGAGCTGGCCAATCACCGTCTGGATCTGGCTTTCGTGCGGCTGCCGTCCAAAGATCCACTGTTGAAGTCGCGGCGCTTGTTGCGCGAGCCGTGCGTGGTGATCGTTCCGGCAGAGCATCATCTTGCGCGCAAACGGTTTGTTACTCGTGCCGAGCTTGCGGGCGAACCCCTCGTTTTGCCGCCCCGGGCGGCAAGGCCCATTCATCATGACTTGCTCAGGGAGTGGTTCCGTGACGGTGGTTTTGCACCGATAATCGCGCAGGAAGCAGACGAGCGACACATGATCGTGGCCATCGTTGCTTCGGGTCTTGGCGTGTCGATCCTTCCCGCATGGGTGGCGCAGTTCCGCCATCCCGACGTCGTGTTCAAGCAGATCAAGGGCGAACCGCCGATCGTCGAGGTTCACATGGTGCGACGGGCGTCGTGCAGGTCTCGATTGGCCGGGATTTTCGTCGGCATTCTCGATGAACACTTGCAGAAGCGGAGGCGTGGCGGCGATTGATAGGGAATATTGAAAAGTAAAACCAGATTGTTTCTGTTGACCGGGTTCACGACAAAGCATCTCAATCACAATGCCATGAATTGTCGTTCGGGGCAGAAGCTGCGGGATCGCGGCAGGAAGAGATCGAAATGCAGAAGTACAAAGTCGCTACGATTCCCGGAGACGGGATCGGACAGGAGGTCATCCCGGCAGGCGTCGAGGTCGTCGAGGCTGCGGGGCGGAAGTTCGGCTTTGAGATCGCCTGGACCGACTTCGACTGGTCATGCGACCGCTTCCGCACGACGGGCGCGATGATGCCGGAAGATGGAATCGAAATCCTCAAGCCGTTCGATTCCATCTATCTGGGGGCGGTTGGATATCCCGGCGTGCCGGATCACGTGTCGCTTTGGGGGCTCTTGATTCCGCTGCGCCGCGAGTTCGATCAGTACATCAATATGCGGCCCGTGCGCCTGATGCCGGGTGTCGTGTCGCCGCTGCGCGACCGGGGGCCGGAAGACATCGATTTCGTCGTCATCCGCGAGAACACAGAAGGCGAGTACTCGTCCATCGGTGGGCGCATGTTCGGTGGGACCGACCGGGAGTTCGTGGTTCAGCAGGCGGTTTTCTCGCGCTTCGGCACGGACCGTGTGATGCGCTATGCGTTCGAGCTTGCGAAGAAGCGCGGCGGCAAGCTGACGAGTGCGACGAAGTCGAACGGCATCAGCCATTCCATGCCATACTGGGATGAGCGTTTTGCAGCGATCGGGAAGGAGTTTGCCGACGTCAAGACGGACAGCTTCCACATCGATATTCTGGTCGCGCATTTCGTCCGCAACCCGGACTGGTTCGATGTTGTGGTGGCGTCAAACCTGTTCGGCGATATCCTGTCGGACCTTGGACCGGCGATTGCCGGATCGATCGGCATTGCGCCTGCTGCCAACATTAATCCCGAGCGCAAGTTCCCTTCGATGTTCGAGCCCGTGCATGGGTCGGCCCCAGATATCGCGGGCCAGGGGATCGCCAACCCGGTTGCCGCAATCTGGTCGGGTGCCATGATGCTCGAGCATCTCGGTCAGCCGGAAGCTGGCGCGGCTGTGGTTTCGGCTATCGAGAAGGCGCTGAGCGATCCGGCCGCGCGCACGGGAGATCTCGGCGGCAAGGCCGACATGAAGACCTGCACGCAGGCGGTGCTGGCGGCACTTTAGTTCGCTCACGGCTATTCCTCGCTTCGCTCGGGCCTGCGCGGACGCGCGGCATTGGCCGCGGTTCGCATTGCTCCACGGCCCTGCGGGCCGAGGTTTTTCGCTCACGGAGAGCGGTGCGCGCCGTGAGCGCAAAAAAGGCCGCCGGCGTCATCGCCGGCGGCCTTTGCCGTGTCGTGATCCCGCCGCCGAGTGGTCAGGCGCTGCGGTAGAGCTTCGTCATCGAGAACTCTTTGTGGCCGAGAGCTTCAGCGGCCGTCGAGCGGCCGTTCGAAGTGCGAACGATCATGTCGATCAGCGCGTCGCCAGCATCGTCGAGTGTCATCTCGCGGCGCAGGATGCCGGAGACGTCGACGTCGATGTGCTCGCTCATGGTGCGCATGGTGCGCGGGTTGGCCGTGATCTTGATGACCGGGACAATCGGGTTGCCGACAACGTTGCCCTGGCCCGTCGGGAAGGTGTGGACGACATAGCCGCCGGCTGCCATCAGCGTCACGCATTCAGCTGCGGCAGACGACGAGTCCATGAAGTACAATCCCGGTCCCTTGGAGGGAGGAACAGCCGGATCGAGGATGTCGATGTAGCGCGACTTGTGGCCGATCTTTTCGAGGTTGCCGAGGGCCTTTTCCTCAATCGTGCTGAGGCCGCCTTCGATGTTGCCCTTGGTTGGCTGGCTTTCTGAAAGGTCATCGACCTTATTGGCCTCGATGACGTCGTCGTTGTAGGCCTTCCACATCTTGTACCAGGCTTCGCCAATCTCGGGAGTTGCTGCGCGCTCCTTGCAGATGTGTTCGGCGCCGGTGATTTCAGACGTTTCTCCGAACACGCCGTGGATGCCTTCGGGGATCAATTTGTCATACATGTTGCCGACCGTCGGGCAGGAGCCCAAACCAGTCGTGGTGTCGCTCTCGCCGCATTTGGTGGACACCCAAAGTTCGGAGATGGAGCATTCTTCGCGTTGCAGTTCGGTGGCGAAGTGGACGTATTCCTTGGCCTGGCGGGAGGCGTCCATGATCGTCTTGAAGTCGCCGTT
>CAYGRH010000336.1:0-3829 GCA_964352165.1 uncultured Hyphomicrobiaceae bacterium
AACCCCAACCGGAGATGTCCTTCTTCGTGGTGTAACCCCAGATGCTGAGGCCGGCGAATGCTGCTGCCGTGATGAAGAAGATCTGCGCGATGGAGCCGATCTGGAAGATCAGGAAGATCGACGACAGCGACACACCCATCAGGGCGGCGAAGCCCCAAAAGGCTGCCTGCGTAGCGGCAGGGCTCATCTTATGAACGCGGAAGCCCAGCAACAGGACGAAGCCGAGTGGAGCGAATGCCAAAACCCATTTAAGCGGCGAGTTGTAAAGTGCATTGCCAAGGTCCGTGAGCTGACCGTTCTGCACAGCCATCGTCGAGACCATATAGGCCATAAAGCCGGTCAGCGCGACGCCGCCAGCCATGTAGTTGTAGACGCCGAGCATGTAGGAACGAAGGCCTTCGTCCACTGCGGCGCCGGAGCGCGTCGTGGCCGTCGTCGCCCCGTACCTGTTTTCAAATTCAGCCATGTTGCGTAGTCCCCTTCGACCGCGAGTGCGAAAAAATCGGTTTGCTATCGGAATATGAGGATGGTTCCCGAGAAATTCAACTGGCATCATCCGCATATTTGACCTGAGAGGTAGGGATATCCGCGTCGGCCCGCAAGAGCAGGGGAGCGAATAATTTCAGTATTTACTCAGATCGAAGATAAGGCACTGGGCGCGCTCGCAAAACCTGCCAGGTTCCAAGGCCGCCAAAGACCAAGACGAGCCCCAGAGAAACCGCCAGGGCTTGGGCAAGTGCCGACAAAGAGAAAGCAAATGGCACGTCCATTATGAAGGTCAGCGTCGACCACGCGGCCGCCGTACCCAGAGCTACGGCAAAACCGGCTGTAACCAACGCGAGAAGACCATACTCCAGGGCGTGAGCGGTCAGGATGCGGGCCTGCGTCGCCCCCAGAGCCTTCAAGATGACGGCTTCGAGAATGCGTCTTCGTTGCGCCGTCGCCAGGGCCCCGGCCAATACGAGGGCTCCTGCGATCAGCGTTACGCCGCCAGCCACGCGCACGGCCAGCATGATCTTGGCGAAGATGGCGTTGAAGGATTCAATTGCATCGCGCACTCTGATTTCCGTGATGGTCGGGAATTCCTGCGCCAAGGCACGCGACAATCCGGCTTGCGTTTCAAGCGACGAGCCCTTCGGCAACGTCACGGTTGCCAGTCGGTTGGTTGGCGCGCCAGCCAGCGTTGGCGGCGTAAATACCATGACGAAGTTGATGGCGAGGCTTTCCCATTCAACCTCACGGAAATTGCCGATCTTCGCGGTGATATTCCGGCCGAGTACGTTGACGGTGATGCTGTCGCCGATCTTCAGGCCGAGCAGCTTTCCCAGGTCGGCTTCGAACGAGACGAGGTTTTCGCCCGCGTAGTCTGCCGGCCACCATTCTCCGTCAACGACTTTTGAGCCCTCCGGCACTTCACTCGCATATGTGATGCCCCGGTCGCCGTTGAGCACCCATTGGGCCTCTGACGGGGGCTTTATCTCTTCGACCGGCGTGCCCTTCAGTGACACCAACCGGCCCCGAAGCATGGGGGCTTCCTTGACAATCGTGCCGGGTGCTTTGGCCTCAGTGATCGACTGAAACTTCGCCATGTCCTGCTTGGGGATATCGAGCACGAAGTAGTCGGGCGAGTTATCGGGAATGCGGCCCGCCAATTCGCGCACCAGCGAGGCGTCGACCAGGGCAACCGCCATCAGCAATGACAGGCCCGAGCCAAGAGACAGGACCACGGCGCGGGTCAAGCCGCCCGGGGCACCCAGGTTACGGACAGCCAGTGCCAGTTCGGGACGTCGCGGGCGGGGAACGCGGCGGGCGGCCCACGTTACAATGAAGCCCAGCGCTATGAAGACGGCGAACACGATGGCAACCGCGACGATGAAATACGCTGCGATCTTCTGAGCGTCCGATGACAGGATTGCGAGCGCGGCAAGGCTCGTCCCAATCGCGAGGGTGGCTAGGATATATCTCCAGTGCGGGATCGCATTTGAGCTCGCGACCTCATCGCGGAACAGCACAGCAGCTGTGACTTTTTCCGCCAGGCCCAGCGGCCAGAGCGTGAAAAGCAGAGCGACCAGAAGACCGTAAAGGCCGGCAACGAGTAGGCTCGTAGCGCTGACAGACAATTCCGAGGGAATAGGCAGCAGCCCGCCTAGCGTGGTTTGCAGTACGGCAGGAATGAATACGCCGGCTGCCAAACCTATCGTGATCCCGACAAGCGACATGGCCACGATCTGCCATAAGAAAATCGCGAACACCTGAGCGTTCGATGCACCTATGGATTTCAGCGTAGCGATTGTCTTGCGACGGCGATCGATGAAGGTTGCGACAGCGTTTGCCACGCCGACACCGCCGACCAGAAGCGAAGTTAAGCCGATGAGTGTGAGGAACTGGCGCAGCCGCTCAAGGACGCGCTTGACCTGCGGGGAGGGATCGCGCCGGTCGGCAACGGTGTAGCCCGCGCCTTTGAGTTGTTCGCCGAGACCCGAGAGTGACGTGACCAAGGCGTCATTGCCAGTCGAAGTCTCAGGCATCGCGATGGCATACCGCCATCTCACGAGCGCACCAGGCGTGATCAGCCCAGTCTTCTCCATCGTTTCCAGAGACGTCAGAATGCGCGGGCCGAAGGTCAGGCGGTCGGTCAGGCCGTCGGGTTCTTTCTCAATCGCCGCTTTAATCGTCAGCAACGTTGAGCCGACTTTGATCTCATCTCCGACCTTGAGGCCGAGCCGCTCAAGCAGGATCGGATCGACGGCAGCAGAGCCTGGATTTCCGATTGCCTCACCTAGCGACTTGCCGTCCTTCAAAACCAGTTCGCCGACCAGCGGGTAATTGCCATCGACGCCCTTGATTTCGCCAAGCGTGTTTTCGGAACCATCTGGCGCGCGCGCCATCGTGCGCATGGTTGCAGCTTCCGCCACGCGCCCTACCGCCTGCATGGCGGCGCGCTCGTCGCCGGTCGCGCGCGCGTGCATTCTGCCGAGCGAGATGTCGCCGCCGAGAATGCTGCGGCCCTGACTTTCAAGCCCGGATTTCAAACTGTCCGACAGCGTGCCCACGGCCGAAATCACCATCACGCCCAGCGCTACGCAGGCGATGAACACGATGAAGCCGCCGATGCCGCTGCGAAGTTCGCGCGCTGCAATGCGCATGGTTAACGGCAGGCGGGCGATTATGCCGGAGACAATTCCTGGCCGGCCTGCGGCGGGCTGAGCGGACGTGATACTCATGCGGCGGCTGCCGTTTCATCCGATAGGATCTTGCCGTCGGCCATGCGCAGAACTCGCTGGCATCGCGCTGCGAGCTTTTCGTCATGGGTCACCAGCACAAGCGTCGTGCCGGTTTTTGAGTGCATGCCGAACAGCAGTTCGACCACCTGGCGGCCCGTGTTGCCATCGAGGTTGCCTGTCGGCTCGTCCGCGAGGATCAGCTTCGGCGAGGTGGCGAGCGCGCGCGCCAAAGCTACGCGCTGCTGCTCGCCTCCCGACATTTCGGCTGGGAAGTGTTCCCGGCGCTTTTCAAGGCCGACGTCGGCGAGCAGGGCCCGCGCCTTGTCAAACGCTGCCGCATCGCCCTGGAACTCCAGAGGAAGCGCCACGTTTTCTTCTGCAGTCATGGTTGGAACGAGGTGGAAAGACTGGAACACGATACCGATTTCGGCGCCGCGCACTTCGGCAAGCTTGTCTTGATCCAGCGCGGTCAGTTCGTGACCGGCAACGTTGACGCTGCCGCCCATAGCTATTTCAAACCACTCAAGGATCATCATCAAATAACTTTTTCACGAGCCCGACGGTCCGACGATCGCAACCGACTGGCCTTTGGCGATATCAAGCGA
>CAYGRH010000337.1:0-3787 GCA_964352165.1 uncultured Hyphomicrobiaceae bacterium
TGGTCAAGGCCTTCCAGGTGCAGGACGCCTGCTCTGACGGCATCATCGACTGCGCCCACACCGTGACGGCCTACTGGTACGGTAAGAACAAAGCAGCTTCGCTGTTTGGTACGGGCCCGGTTCTCGGCTGTGACGCGACCCAGATGCTCGCTTGGATTCAGTCCGACAGCGGCAAGGCACTTTACGCCGAATTGACCCAGAAGATTCTCGGCCTCGACGTGGTCGGCTTCTTCGCCATGCCGATGCCGACCCAGCCACTCGGTTGGTTCAAGAAGGAAATCAAGTCCGCCGAAGATCTTCAGGGCTTGAAGTACCGTACGGTTGGTCTGGCCACTGACATTATGCAGGGCATGGGCCTCAAAGTGACCCAGCTCCCAGGCGGCGAAATCATCCCGGCTCTTGAGCGCGGCGTGATCGAAGCCTTCGAATTCAACAACCCGACCTCTGACCGCCAGTTCGGCGCGCAGAACGTTTCGAAGGACTACTACCTCAGCTCCTATCACCAGGCCGCTGAATTCTTCGAAATCATCTTCTCCAAGAAGAAGTTTGACTCGCTTCCAGCCGAAATCCAGGCCATCTGCGAATACGGCGCTGAAGCAGCGAGCACGGCCAACTACGGCCTCGCTCTGGACCGCTACTCCAAGGACCTCCAGGGCCTGATGAAGGAAGATGGCGTCAAAGTTCACCGCACGCCGAAGGATGTCCTGTCCGCTCAGCTCGCAAGCTGGGACAAGGTCATGGAGAAGCTCGAAGCCGATGCATTCTTCAAGAAAGTCGTCGACAGCCAGCGTGAGTGGGCCGAGCGCGTAGCGTTCTACTACCTCACGAACGCAGCCGATTACGAACTGGCGTATGAGCACTACTTCCCAGGCAAGCTGAAGAAGGCTTAAGCCTCTAAGTAAGCTGTGAAAAACGGGTGGCGGCGAATGTCAGCATTCGCCGCCGCCGGCGCCCATCCTGGCCTCGCGACATTCGATCGGGGAAATACCCGTGCACGCATTCATCAACGCGGTCGACAGATTGTCGACCTGGGTGGGCCACGCATTCGCGTGGTGCATCATGGTCATGACGTTCGGCGTCGGCTACGAAGTGTTCATGCGCTACGTCATGCGCGATCCCACAACCTGGGCCTTTGACGTCAGCTACATAATGTATGGTGCCCTCTTCATGATGTGCGGGGCCTACGCGCTCGCTCGCGACAGCCATGTCCGTGGCGACGTCTTTTATCGAATGTGGTCGCCCCGTACCCAGGCCCGCCTGGAGCTGTTCCTCTACATCATCTTCTTCTTCCCCGGCGTGCTGGCATTGATCATCGCAGGCTGGAAATTCGCCGGCAAATCCTACAATTGGCAGGAGGTCTCCTCAATGAGCCCCGCCAATATCCCGATCTGGCAATTCAAAATGATCATCCCCGCAGCGGGCATGCTTCTGCTCATCCAGGGTATCGCAGAAGTCATGCGCTGCATTATCTGCATTCAGACCGGTCAATGGCCGGCGCGGATCGCTGACGTCGAAGAAACCGAAACGATGCTCCAGCACGGCATTGAAGACCATCAGCAATTGGACCGCGAACTTCACGGCGGCAAGGACGGGGACACGCCGAGATGACCGACCCACAAGTCGCAATTTTGATGCTGACGTTGTTCATCTTCGTCGTGCTTCTAGGTTTTCCGATCGCCTTCACGCTGATGGCGATGGGCGTCATTTTTGGCTACTACGCCTATTATGACCCCGAGCGTATGACGACGATCTTTGACAACCGGATATTCGACCTGTTCGTCAACCAGACGTATTCGGTCATGTCCTCCGACGTGCTGACCGCCATCCCGCTGTTCTTGTTTATGGGCTACATCGTCGAGCGATCCAACATCGTCGATCGGCTGTTCACGACGCTTCAGGTCGCGGCAAAAAACATGCCCGGTTCGATGGCTGTGGCAGCGCTCATTACCTGTGCATTGTTCGCAACTGCGACCGGGATCGTCGGTGCAGTCGTCACGCTGATGGGACTGCTCGCCTTCCCGCAGATGCTGAAAGCGCGCTACGACCCGAGCTACGCCGCTGGCGTCATCTGCGCGGGCGGCTGCCTCGGCATTCTTATTCCACCATCGATCATGTTGATCGTCTATTCGGCAACAACCAACGTCTCCGTCGTCAAGCTTTACGCGGGCGCCTTCATCCCCGGCTTCATGCTTGCCGGTCTCTACATGGTCTATGTGGTCGGGCGCGCCTGGCTCAATCCGGCCATCGCGCCCCCGCCACGCGACGAAGACATCCCGCAGCTTTCAACGCCGCAGTTGATCTGGCTGATGGCGACGTCCTTCCTGCCGCTCGCTCTTTTGATCCTGTCGGTGCTCGGCGCGATCCTGTTTGGTCTTGCAACGCCATCGGAAGCAGCAGCAGTCGGCTCGCTCGGTGGATTGGCACTGGCGGCAGCATATCGATCTCTCACCTGGGAACGCCTGAAGGAAAGCGTCTATCTTTCGGCAAAAACCTCAGCGATGGTCTGCTGGCTGTTCGTCGGCTCGTGGACGTTCTCGTCGGTGTTTTCCTATCTGGGCGGCGAGCATCTGGTGAAGGACTTCGTGCTCTCGCTGGATCTGACGCCGTTCATGTTCCTGATCCTCACGCAGATGATCATCTTCCTGCTGGGTTGGCCGCTCGAATGGTCGGAAATCATCATTATCTTCGTGCCGATTTTCCTTCCACTGTTGCCGCACTTCGGAGTTGACCCGTTGTTCTTCGGCATTCTGATCGCGCTTAACTTGCAAACATCGTTCTTAACACCGCCGATGGCCATGGCGGCCTATTACCTAAAAGGGATAGCGCCGCCGCACATACGATTGCAGCAGATCTTCGGCGGTTGCATGCCCTACCTTGGCATCGTTATCCTCTCGATGGTCCTGCTCTACAATTTCCCCGGCATTGCCCTGTGGCTACCGGAATACTTCTACGGGCGGTAAAGTCGGTACTGGCAGCAAGACTTGCGGACCCGGGCATGCTCGGGTCCGCGAACGTTCTGGAGCATTCGTGACGAGCACCAAGTCAAACCAATTGTCGCTGGCAGATGCCGCGAAAGAAATTCGCGAAGGTCGGCTCACCTCCTCGCAACTTGTCGAATCGTGCCTTGCGCGGATCGCCGAACGCGATCCTCAAGTCGGGGCATTTGCCCACCTCGACCCCGAGCGCGCACGCGCGCAGGCCGCCCATCTCGACGACTGGAGATCATCTGGTCGTGGCATCGGACCACTCCACGGTGTGCCGGTCGCGATCAAGGACATCATCGACACCGCCGACATGCCGACCCAATGCGGCTCACCAATTTACGCAGGCCGCACGACAACGAAGGACGCCGCCTGCGTTGCCGCACTGCGCTCGGCTGGTGCCGTCATCCTCGGCAAGACCGTCACGACCGAACTCGCGCTGCTGACGCCATCGGACACAAAAAACCCCGTAAATACCGCCCACACACCCGGCGGTTCGTCAGCCGGATCGGCTGCCGCCGTCGCGGATATGATGTGCCCGGGCGCACTCGGCACCCAGACAGCAGGGTCTGTCCTGCGCCCGGCATCCTATTGCGGGATTTACGGTTTCAAACCGACGCGCGGCCTGATCTCGCGCCAAGGCGTGCTGATGCAGTCGCACACACTCGACACCGTCGGCGTTCTGGCAAGATCGATCGAAGACGTGGCTTTGCTGACCGATTGCATGTCGGCCTACGACCCAGACGACGACGTAAGCTACCCGCGCAGCCGCTTTGCCCTTTCGGATATCGCGACCAGCCCGGAAC
>CAYGRH010000338.1:0-3737 GCA_964352165.1 uncultured Hyphomicrobiaceae bacterium
ATCGCATACTGCGCGCCGTCCCCGTATTCCCGATCCCAAACCCGATAATTGAAAATCAAGTATCGCTTATAAAAACTCAATGACGGGATAATAGGGCAATCAAAGTCGTCATAGACAACCCAGGACGCGCCGATGGGGCCTCAAATGACCCGCCTCTGGTATCTCCAGACCGAAACGAAAGCGGGAGCGGCAACCGCCACTCCCGCTGAATCCTATCGTGCTGGCCCGGTCCGGTACTAAGCCGTCATCTTCGACTTGTCGTAGGCGACGCCTTTTTGATCGAACAGATCGGCCAGTTCGCCTTCCTGGAACATTTCGCGAATGATGTCGCATCCGCCGACGAATTCGCCTTTGACATAGAGCTGCGGGATCGTCGGCCAGTTCGTGAAGGCCTTGATGCCGTCGCGAACGCTCATGTCATCAAGCACGTTGACGTCTTGATACTCGACCCCGAGAAACCCGAGGATCTGCGCCACTTGTCCGGAAAAACCGCACTGCGGGAACTGTTTGGTTCCCTTCATGAAGACGACCACGTCGTTGGCCGCGATCTGCTTGCGGATCCAGTCCTGAACTTCCTGTTCACTCATTTCGAAGTCATCTCCAACCATTGGGGGTGCTGGGTAAAACAGCCGTTCTGCTGATTTCACCGCGGCAAGGCCGAACCGCATTAACACACGTCACAGCATCTCTGCCATGAAACATGTGGGCGGCAAGCCTCCGTGTCAATTGTCAGGCGTAGCCGTCGTCAGTGCCAGAGCGTGCAATACGCCGCCCATATTGCCCTGAAGGGCGGCATACACCATCTGGTGCTGCTGCACACGGCTCTTGCCTTTGAAGTGCTCACTCACAACGTGTGCGGAATAATGGTCGCCGTCGCCGGCAAGATCCTTGATGGCCACCTGAGCGTCTGGAAATGCCTCTTTGATCAACCGTTCGATTTCACTTGCCTGCATTGCCATTTTGCCAAGCTGCTCCTTTGATTTGCTTCATTCCCACCGGTGGGGCGGACAATCCAGCCGTCGCCAAGCTGAGCCTCGTTTAGCATACAGTTGAGACTACCTCGCCCTGCATCTAAGCTACATGCTGTGATAACGCCAGGATACCAGCCCGGGACGACCAAATATGCAAAACGAACCCTTCGATTTTTCCGTCCTTGAAGAACGCGGCATCGAGCTGTTGAGCTTTGCACCGGGCGAAAAGGTATTCCTACAGGGCGAGACCGGCGACAGCATGTTCATTGTCAAGAAAGGCCGCGTCGACATCATTACGTTCGGAACCGTGCTGGAGAACGTTTCAGCCAACGGCCATTTCGGCGAAATGGCGCTGATCGACGATGCGCCCCGTTCAGCCGCAGCCATCGCACAAGACGCCACTGAGGTTGCCCCCATCAACAAGGACACATTCCTGTTTCTGGTCGGCCGCGATCCCAGATTTGCGCTGCGCGTCATGCATACGCTTGCCGACCGCATCCGCCGTATGAACGAAAGCCTCTAACTTCTGAAACGCAGGCAACCGTTCACACAGCGCCGTCCATATAGCGTGGCAGCCAACCCTCATAGCCGTCCCGGAGTTCATCGAGCGCAACCGCTGTCTCGCCGGGAAGGCTGATCGCCTCTCCGCCAACTCGACCAATGATACGCGCCGGCAACGCCAGCAGACGCGCTCGTTCGGTGACTTCTTCGGCGATATCCGGCGTAACCGACAAAATATAGCGGCCTTGATCCTCGCCAAACCAGATCGCCTGTGCCGGCAGCTTGCCCTCGTAAGGGTAAAGCGACACACCCCGTCCACCGGCAAGCGCCATCTCAGCCACCGCGACCAGCAGCCCCCCATCCGAGCAATCGTGCACGGCTGAGGTCTTACCCTCACGGATGAGCGTGCGCACAAGACGGCCGGCCTTGATCTCTTCTGCCAGGTCGACCGGCGGCGGCGCGCCTTCGAGTTTGCCGCCAGCCATTTGTTGATAAAGCGACTGGCCGAGCCAACCCTGCTCTTTACCGATCAGCACCAGGAGATCGCCCTCCCGCGACAGCGCAATGCCTGTGGTCTTTTCAATGTCAGGAACCAGACCAACCGCACCGATGGCTGGCGTCGGCGGAATACCGACACCGTTGGTCTCGTTGTAAAGCGACACGTTTCCGGAAACGACGGGGTATTCGAGAACCCGGCAGGCCTCCCCCATGCCCTTGATGGCGCCGACGATCTGTCCCATCACTTCGGGCCGTTCCGGTGAGGCGAAGTTAAGATTGTCGGTGATCGCCAGTGGATCAGCACCAACCGCCGTCAGATTGCGCCAGGTCTCCACCACGGCCTGCTTGGCTCCCATTTCCGGATCCGCGGCCACATAGCGCGGCGTCACATCGCAAGCGATTGCGATGCCCTTCTGAGTGCCATGGACACGCACGATCGCGGCATCCCCGCCAGGCCTCTGGACGGTGTCGCCCATTACCATGTGGTCGTACTGTTCCCAGATCCAACGGCGCGAACACAGATGCGGCGTCGCCAGCAGATCCTTCAGCGCTCTGAGCTGACCATTGGCTGGTGCCTTCACCCATTCGGGCAGGATGGCTTTGGGAACCTCATGCGCGATCCAAGGCCGGTCATACAACGGCGCACTGTCAGCCAGCGTGGCCACCGGGATGTCGGCTTCAACGATACCGTTGTGCTTGACGATCATGCGGCCGGTATCGGTGGTCTTGCCGATCACCGAAAAATCGAGCCCCCATTTGACGAACACGGCGCGGGCAGCATCTTCGCGGCCCGGCTTCAGGATCATCAACATGCGCTCCTGGCTTTCAGACAGCATCATCTCGTAGGCAGTCATGCCGTCTTCGCGCTGGGGTACGAGATCGAGATTGAGCTCGATGCCAACCCCGCCCTTATCGGCCATCTCAGCGGTCGATGAGGTGAGCCCGGCAGCACCCATGTCCTGGATCGAGCTGATGGCGTCGGATGCCATCAATTCTAGGCACGCTTCGATCAGGAGCTTTTCTGTAAAGGGATCGCCGACCTGAACGGTTGGGCGCTTCTCCGCACTCTCATCGTCGAACTCAGCCGACGCCATCGTCGCACCGTGGATACCATCACGGCCGGTTTTCGAGCCGACATAGACAACGGGCAACCCCACACCGCGCGCAGCCGAATAAAAGATCTTGTCGGTTTTCGCCAGCCCGACACACATCGCGTTGACGAGGATGTTGTTGTTGTAGCCCGCATCGAAGTTGGTTTCTCCACCAACAGTCGGAACGCCGACGCAATTGCCATACCCGCCGATGCCCGACACCACACCCGATACGAGGTGGCGCGTCTTTGGATGTTCCGGTGCGCCGAACCGCAAGGCGTTGAGGTTGGCAACGGGCCGCGCGCCCATCGTGAACACATCGCGCATAATACCGCCGACGCCCGTCGCAGCACCCTGATAAGGCTCGATGTAGGAGGGATGATTGTGGCTCTCCATCTTGAACACGACGGCATCGCCATCGCCCAGATCGACAACCCCAGCATTTTCCCCCGGCCCCTGAATGACCTTCGGGCCGCTCGTCGGAAGCGTTTTCAGCCACAGTCGCGAAGACTTATACGAACAGTGTTCCGACCACATCACGGAAAAGATGCCGAGTTCCGTACGCGATGGGGTGCGCCCCATGATCTCCAGCAGGCGTTCATACTCGTCAGGCTTCAGCCCGTGCTCAGCCACGATGTCCGGTGTCACCTCGAAGGGAGCAGGCGCCGTGTTGTTT
>CAYGRH010000339.1:0-3730 GCA_964352165.1 uncultured Hyphomicrobiaceae bacterium
CTGGACCCGGCGCGGCTCGGCAGGCGCACTTTGACTGCGATGGCCGGATGGGCTTGGGCGCGTTTGTTCCGGCACAGTCGCCGCTCTGGCCGGAGACCGGGTCTGCGACTGCAGTTGCGCGGCACCCTGCGCCTGAGGCTGGGCCTGCGGGCGCGGCCTGTTGCGCGCCGTTGAGGTAGATGCAGCGTGCTGAGGCACTCCGGGGTTTGAGAGTTTGGCTGCCCGACGCGTTGATGGTCCCGCGGCAGCGTCCGATGTCCCGGCTGCTGTCTGAGCCGCGCCAGTGCGCTTCTGACGCGAAGCCCGGTCCGCCAACGCTGGCTGTGCAACCGGCTCGCCCCCGCCAACCGGCGTCACGCGGATTTCCGGACCGGCGTCGGCCAGCAATTGCTCAAGCCGGGACCGCGCATTCGTCATGCGGGCAGCATCGTCGGCTTGCACTGGCTTGGGCTTGTTCACGCAAACGGTCCGGCTACTCGAAACTGAAAATTGGCCGCATTGGGCGAGAAGTTCGGACCAGATGCGCGCGACAACGGACCCGACCGCGCCAGGCGCAGTTGTCCCGTGTGCGCATTGTTCAACGAATACGGTGAGGATTTGCTTAATCGGCCCTGAGGCAAACAGGCGGTATTGCAGGCCCGCGCGCGCCGGCCATGCGAAAAACGCACCCGATCAATCACTTTTTACAGTTGCTTTAGGCGATCCTTATTCTTTTCGCGTAACCTTATGGCCAAGTTAACGCGCCCTCCCGCGCGTCATCTGTGAGTTTGAGTTCAGGAGTTGAGTATGCGTCTTAGAGCCGTTTTCGCTGCCATGATCGCCGCCGTGGCGATCGTCCTGGTAGCCCCCCACCCCGCCGATGCCGGTGGCTTGTTCCGTGATCGCGCCGCACACGGCGATCCCTACGCCTACCGCTACGAGCCGCGCGGCTACTATCCCTATTACAATTCGCGCTACTGGAAGCCTGCGCACGTCATGCGCAAGAAGCGCCGCAAGTACCACAAGCAGGCCCCATACTATCAGGCCTGGGGCTACCCCAAGCGTCACTACAATCATCGCGAATGGCACGCCAAGCACCACGGCCGCCATTGGATCGGCCACTGGTGATCTGACGCGACTATCTAGGACTCAAAAGCCGTCCGGGCCTCCCGGGCGGCTTTTTATTTGCGCTGAACTGCCGATGGTTGCGCGTCGTAAACTGACAAGACGCAAAAACTTCGCCGCGTGTATGCGTTACAATTATTCGCACGAGCCAGACCACGAGCCAGGAGGCGGATGATGTCGAAACCCACTCAACCTAATCGCCACCCAAGCAGTGAGCTTCCCAAGCAGGACCACCGCGTGTTGTGGTTCCTTGCCATACACTGCGGCATGGGCGTGGCACTCGGCGTCATCTTCGCCTCGATGATCGTCATGCTGAACACCGCAGGACTTCGCGATCTGCTGCTGGCCAGCAGCGAACCCTACATCCCGATGATTCTCTTCTACGCTTCGTGCGCATTGACGTTCGGCAGCGCCAAGATGGGCGTTGCCGTCATGTCCCTGCCGCTGGAAAAGCCAGAAGACGTCGAGCGGGAAAAACGTCAGTAGGACAGCAGGCGCTGGCTTCGGCCGTCAGCTTGATCCCGGCCGGTTCCGGCTCCGTGCTGCTGCGTGCAGCGTAACAGCCGCCGCATTCGACACGTTGAGGCTAGCCAGATCGCCGGACGCTTCGATGCGGCAAAGCCTCTCGCAGGTCTCGGCCGTCAACTGGCGCAAGCCTTTGCCCTCGGCACCCAGAACGATTGCCGAAGGTTTGGAAAAATCCTGATCCTCGATCAGGGCTTCGGCTTCACCATCAAGCCCGATGATCTGAACACCCGCTGCCCGCAGGTCCTCCATCGCCCGCGCGAGGTTCTGAGCCAAATGAATAGGCACCAACTCCAGCGCTCCTGACGCGGACTTGGCGAGTGTCCCTGTCAGCGGCGGTGAATGACGCCTCGTCATGATCAGCCCGCGCGCGCCGAACACAGCTGCTGAGCGCAGGATCGCGCCCACATTATGCGGGTCCGTCACCTGATCCAGAATAATGATCGGCCCATCGTGCAGTTTGCGTCCCTCGTGCTCGCCCGCAACGAGGTCCTCGAGCGAGGGTTCCGGCAGCGGTTCGGTCTCAAACAGCGCACCCTGATGGACGGTATCGGCCCCCAAAATTTTATCGAGAAACCGCGGCACGACGCGCTCAGGCGTAATCCCGCGCGCCGTGACGGCTTCGGCAATCCGCCGCTCGGCGTTCTCCGTCATCAGCAGGTTGACGACCTTGCGCAGGGGATTGTTGAGCGCGGCTTTCACAGCATGTAGGCCGAACAACTGCACGGGTCCTTCGCCATCGCCATCGCGGTCTTTCCGGCCACCTTCATGCCCGCCGCGTTTGACGCCGGATTTGGAACCACCCGGCCCTGACCGGTTTTGACCTGAACGACTTGGCCTAAACCCGCCCGGCTTGAAGCCACCGGGTTTAGAACGGCCGCTTGGCGCCCCGCCGTCGCCGCGCGCGTCATGCGTCTGGCCGGCCGCTGGTTTGTCTGTTCTTGCCGCGGATTTCGGCTTGGCCGTCTCTGGCCGCCAGGGCTTGCCGGTCGTGTCATTCATGAGCGTTCGGGACCTTCATTTTCTATGGGGGCGGGCGGAAAGCACCCCGGATATGCCGCCGTCGGCACTACAACCTTGCACGACGCCCGGGAACCGCGACCGACTGGCCTTTTAGCATTGACAACCACGGTCCGCATCGGGATACAAGAGCGCTTCGGGTCCGGGCCAAAGCCTTCGGGCCCGATGCTTTTGGTAGACCCTGCCCGTAATGCGGGATTTGCGGTATACTCGGCATGGGCTCGGGGGAATGTCCCGAGCGGCAAAGGGGGCGGACTGTAAATCCGCTGCGTAAGCTTCGTAGGTTCGAGTCCTACTTCCCCCACCAAGCCCCTGCCGGCTTGAAGAGCAAGACCGCCCGGCCCGCGAGGGCATCGTGGCACGCGGGTATAGCACAATGGTAGTGCAGCAGCCTTCCAAGCTGAATACGCGGGTTCGATTCCCGCTACCCGCTCCAACTTTTTTTCAGGCAATAGAGTTCGGTTGCTGGCGCGGCTACGGTGCAGCGCGTCGGGATATCGCTGCGTCCGCCGTGTGCTTCACCGGGGGCGTCTGGTTTTGGAGTGCAGCGACCGTAGCTCATCGACCTAGTGTCGGAATTGACCCTGAACCGAAGTTCAACATAGTCAGTTAGCCCGTCAGCGACGGCATGATCTCAAAGAAGCGGTCGGCTCTATCAAGAACATCGTGAATCGTATCCGTCCGGAAGACTTCCGTATGTAGCTTCTCGCAATCGCGCGTGATGCTTTCTATTGCGGTTTTCTCCCAGAGCAACTTGCAGGGCCATTGGCGGACCAAAGTGGCAAAGGGCGCTGACGTTCTGTGAGCTCTAAGCCGGTCTTCAACAGTACCGGCAAAGCCGATTTTGAAACGTCCGGGATCAAGTGCTGGCTCGAGCTGGATAATATAAAGGAAGCCGCGCCAGTCAGTAGCCTCCTCGTCGGTAGCTTCACCGTCTGACTGATTTTCAAATTCTGCAATCAACAATTTGTAGTCGTCGCGCGTGATATGGAGCGCTTCCTGACCTCGCACCTCGTCACTTCGCAAACGAAGCGCTTCGAGGCCAAGCCTTTTGATAATCTTGTGCACGACTGACCGATGT
>CAYGRH010000340.1:0-3717 GCA_964352165.1 uncultured Hyphomicrobiaceae bacterium
GACCAGCCCTTCCAGATCCTCAAGATGGATCGCCGCCGCGGCAACATCGTCGTGTCCCGCCGCTCCGTTCTCGAAGAGACGCGGGCTGAACAGCGCGCTGACATCGTTGCCCGCCTCGCCGAAGGCCAGGTCATCGACGGCCTCGTCAAGAACATCACCGACTACGGTGCGTTCATCGATCTTGGCGGCATCGACGGCCTGTTGCACGTCACCGACATGGCATGGCGCCGGGTCAACCATCCTTCCGAGATCCTCGCCGTCGGCGACACGGTCAAGGTTCAGATCATCCGCATCAACCCGGAAACGCAGCGCATCAGCCTCGGCATGAAGCAGTTGCAGTCTGACCCATGGCAGGCGATCGAAGCCAAGTATCCAGTGTCTGCACGCTTCACCGGTACCGTCACGAACATCGCCGATTACGGTGCGTTCGTTGAACTCGAGCCGGGCGTCGAGGGCCTCATCCACGTTTCCGAAATGAGCTGGACGAAAAAGAACATCCACCCCGGCAAGATCGTCTCGACGAGCCAGGAAGTGGAAGTCCAGATCCTCGAAGTCGACCCCAACAAGCGCCGCATCTCGCTTGGCCTCAAGCAGACGCAGGACAACCCCTGGGAAGTCTTCCTCGGCCAGCATCCAAAAGGCACCGAAGTCGAAGGCCCGATCCGTAACATTACCGAGTTCGGTCTGTTCGTCGGTCTCGAAGGCGGCGTTGACGGCATGGTTCACTTGTCCGACCTGGACTGGAACCGCGCTGGCGACGAAGCCCTCAAGGACTTCAAGAAAGGCGATAACGTTCGCGCAGTCGTCCTCGACGTCGACAGCTCCAAGGAGCGCATCTCGCTCGGCATCAAACAGCTTGGCGGCGATCCAGCCGAAACCATCGGCGCCTACCGCAAGGGCGCGACCGTGACGTGCGAAGTCATCGCCGTCCAGGAGCACGGTATCGAGGTCAAACTGGCCGACACCGACATCACCGCCTTCATCAAGCGTGGTGACCTTTCGCGTGAACGCTCCGAGCAGCGTCCTGAGCGGTTCAGCGTTGGCGACAAGGTAGATGCAGCCGTCATCAGCATCGACAAGGCTGCGCGCCGCATCGGTGTGTCCGTCAAGGCTTTGGAAATCAACGAAGAAAAGCAGGCAGTGGCTCAGTACGGTTCGACCGACTCGGGCGCGTCACTGGGTGACATCCTCGGTGCAGCCATGAAAAAGCGCGTCGATGGCGCCGATGGCGATGGTGAGACCGCCGAGGAGCCAGCGACAGAAGAAGCCGCAAACGAAAGCGAAGATGGCGACAAAGCCTGACGCCGCTGGAACTGAAACGGCAAGCGACCCGTCCTGAAAGGGCGTGAAAAGACGAAAACGCGCGGCAGCCGATGCCGCGCGTTTTTTTCTGCCTTCGCACCATCGCGTTGGGAGTTTCTGGCCAAAGCGGCGGTTTCGCGTGTCGGCGCAGCGGATTGACCCGGCAGATAGCGATATTTCGCTTGAGCGCCGTGAAAACGGCCCGAAACTTGCGGAACAATTGTCTGTAAAGAAGTTGTTAACGTGTTCACGCGCTGATTGCGCAACGACGAGGCCGCGTGCGTCAAACAATTGCTTTATCTATGACTTCTACTCAGATCGTATCGACCGCCTGCACCAATGGACGAGACGGCCCTGATAAAAACCCGGCTGCTTCAAAACCGGCCGCACGCTCAATTTATTGCGGAGCTCGAACACCCTATGACGCTTGAGACCGAAACCATCCTCGACCGCCGCCGCTTACGCCGGAACATGGCGTTCTGGCGGGTTCTCGCCGTACTCGCCTTGGTCGTTGCTGTCGGCATGGCCTTTGTCGGCTCGGCAGGCATGAAGGACCTGTTCGGCCAAAAGCAGATCGCCCGCGTTTCCATTACCGGCACCATCATGGAAGACCGCGATCAGCTGAAAATGCTGGCAAAAATCGCCGAGACCGACGACGTGAAGGCGCTCATTCTTTATGTGAACAGCCCTGGCGGAACGACAACCGGCGGCGAGGCCATCTACGGCGCGCTGCGCGAGATTGCCAAAAAGAAACCCGTCGTTGCCCAGTTTGGGACGGTCGCAGCCTCGGCAGGATACATCGTCGGCCTCGGCACGGATTACATCGTGTCGCGTGGCAACTCGATTACCGGTTCGATCGGTGTGATCGTCCAGTGGCCGGAAGTGACCGAACTCCTGGGCAAAATCGGCGTGAAGGTAAACGAGGTGAAAAGCGGCGTGCTGAAGGCCGAACCCTCGATGTTCAAGGAACTGGACGAGGCTGGCAGGCAGGCCACTCAAAACATGGTTTCAGACAGCTTCAAATGGTTTCTGGGCCTCGTTGAAACCCGCCGCGGAATCCAGACCGCCGACGTCCCCGGACTGGTGGAGGGCCGCATTTTCTCTGGCCGCGAAGCCCTGAAATACAAGCTTGTCGACCAGATCGGCGGCGAAGACGAGGCGGTCCAATGGCTCGTTAAAGAGCGCGGCATCGACAAGGATCTGGAAATCGTCGACTGGAAAAAGGCTGAAGCCTCGGGCTGGGGCCTGTCGTCTGCGATCTCCGGAATGGCTACTGGGTTGATGGGGCCACAGTTTGCAGCATTGTTCAGAATGGCAGCCCGCGACGGGCATCTGGCAACACTTGGTCTTGACGGTATGGTCTCGGTTTGGCACCCTGCTGAAAATTAAGGAATTACAACAGCTTTTATCGGGGAGATGGCTGTGATCAAGTCTGAGTTGATCCAGCGTATTGCCGCTGCGAATCCACACCTTTATCATCGCGACGTCGAACGCATCGTCAACGTAATCTTCGACGAGATCGTCAGTGCATTGGCACGCGGCGATCGGGTCGAATTGCGCGGCTTTGGTGCGTTCACCGTCAAGCACCGCCCGGCTCGAGAGGGCCGCAATCCGCGTACCGGCGAACCGGTCCCGGTCGAAGAAAAATTCGTGCCGTTCTTTAAGACCGGCAAGGAACTGCGCGATCGTCTGAACGACGAGCAACCGACGACCAACTGAACAACGAACTGAACGACTTAGAACCCGAAGGCTGATCTCCTGTGTTGCAGCGTATCATTACCGTCCTAATCGCGTTCCCGCTGGCAGCCCTGCTCATCACGCTCGCGGTCGCCAATCGTCATGACGTGCGGTTGGTGCTCGATCCATTCCGGCCCGAGCAGCCCGCGCTGTCAGTCGTCTTGCCGTTTTATGCGTTCCTGTTCGGCGTTCTGGCGCTGGGCATTCTTGCCGGCGGAATGGCGGTCTGGATGAGCCAGGGTCGTTGGCGTCGTACCGCTCGCATGCGCACCCAGGATGCACGTCGCTGGCAGGCCGAAGCCGACCGCCTCTCGCGCGAGCGCGATGCCAGCATGGCTGCGGGCCCCGCATCGGGAACTGGCCGCGACAAACCGCTTCTTCCCGCGCTCAGCCGCTGACCTCTTCCCCTGACCAAGACTGAGCGCATTACTTTTGCGGCGGCAGTAACGCTGTTTTGGCGGCACCGGAATTCGTTCATGACCCAGCGTGCATGCCTGCTCGCTAAGGGAGCCCGGTCGTGGAACTGGCTCAATATCTGACACCATATCTGACGCCCATGATCGCCGCGCTCGATGCGACGGCGGTCGCCGTGTTCGCGGTGACCGGCGCGCTGGTCGCAAGCCGCAAGAGCATGGACATCTTCGGCTTCATCCTGCTTGGCACGGTGACAGGCATCGG
>CAYGRH010000341.1:0-3716 GCA_964352165.1 uncultured Hyphomicrobiaceae bacterium
CTCCGGGTTGCCGCTGCCGACGAGGACGAAGCGCGCAGGGTGGCGGATGCTGAGGCCTTCGCGCTCGACGACATTCTGGCCGGTGGCGGCCACGTCGAGGAGCAAATCGACCAGATGGTCTTCGAGCAGGTTGACCTCGTCGATGTAGAGGAACCCGCGGTTGGCATTGGCCAGCAGGCCGGGCTCGAAAGCTTTTTCGCCGAGCGTCAACGCTTTTTCCAGATCGAGCGCGCCAACGACCCGATCTTCCGTCGCTCCCAGGGGCAGGTCGACAACGGGGACGGGAATAATCTCTGAGGCTGGATCGTCTGCACCGCGTGCGGGACATTCGGGCGTGCATTTGGCGCCCTTGGCCGCCGGGTCGCAGTGATAACGGCAACCGACGACCGCTGACATTTTCGGCAACAGCGCTGCCAGCGCGCGAACAGCCGTTGATTTTCCGGTACCGCGATCGCCAAACACCAGCACTCCGCCAATGGCTGGATCAACCGCGGCGATCAATAGCGCCCGCTTGATTTCCTCCTGCCCAACGATGGCTGAGAATGGGAAGGCGTGTTGCATGGCGGGCTTGTTCCGGGCTGGGATCGCAAAGCGATGCGTAGAGGGTTGTTGAGCTACGATCCACGTTCTTGGCCGGGGATGCAAGTCTGGTTGACACGCCAGGTGTCACTTTAACCGTTACACGCCCGCAGGGGTTGTATTGGTCACTCGCTGCGAACGTACTTGGCGATGATCTCGGCCATGCGCTCTGGTGCAAAGGTGCGTGGAAGGAGTGCGCGGAACGCTCCGTCGGGGCCCATGAGGAACGTCAGCGAGCCGTGATCGACGAGGTAGTCCTCACTGTCCTTGTCGGAGTGGTCAGCGTGCCTGGCGTGGTCTGCGTGGCTCTTGTGCGCATCGTGCGCGCCATGACCCTCATGGGCATCTGCGCGTTGCAGCAATTTGCGCCTGTGAATCTTATAGGCGCGTGCGATTGCCGCGATCTCGGTTTCGCTGCCCGTCAGCCCGATCAATCGAGGGTGAAACGATGCGATGAACTCGGTGATGCGTTCGGGCGTATCGCGTTTCGGATCGACGGTGACGAACAGCGGTTGGATGTTGTCCGCATCCGCTCCGAGGAGGTCCAGCGCGGTTGCCTGTTGGGCGAGATCGACGGGGCAGATGTCCGGACAGGTTGTGTAGCCGAAATAGATCAGCATGAACTGTCCGCGGAAATCCGTATCGCTGAGTTTGCGGCCGTCGTGGGAGGTCAGTGCGAACGGTCCGCCGAATTGCTTTGCGAGCGGATCGGGCGTTGCGGTCTGGGCCGCTTCGAGTGTTGTGAATTGAGCAAAGCCTGCGGCCATGACCGCGAGCAGCGCTGCCATGACGAACCGCCTATCGAAGCTCATAGAATTGCGTTTATTCACTTGGGCGGCTCCAGACCCTTGATGCCGAGCACGCCTTTTTCAGCGATCACTTTCTTGACGGCTGGATCATTGCGCATCCATTCATCGGCCTTGCCGTTTCGCGCCGTCCAGTCCTTTTCAAAGGCATCGGTCGTGCGCAGTTTCTCATCTTTGCTATCGCGAAGGTTCTGAACCATGAAAATGGTCATCGCCGGGTTTTCGATCAGCAGTCCGTCGGCGAAAACCTTCTTGCCGCAATATGGCAGGAGATCAAGATGGGGGCCGGCAAACAGCGTCGTGGCCTTTACGGCGGCGCGCAGCTTTCCGTCCGCTGTCAAAAGCCCAAGCTGCCGTTTTCCATCGCCGCAATTGTCCGGGCAATCGCCGGTCAATTGACACGCGATGTCGACGACGGTGACTTCGATCTCGACTTCTTTTTCCTTGTCGATGCCCCAACCGTCGGCCGCTTTGGCCAAGCCGGGCGACAACATGAGTGCGGCTGTTGCTGCGATGAGAACCGTTGTTTTATTCATGTGCACCGCTGTTACTCCCCGAATGGAACGACGCCGTTTTCGGCGTGCGTCAGGTTCACGATGCCTTTGTCGTCAGCGACCTTGTCGACGAACAGGTATTTGACGCCGTCGCGTTCCACGAGATCGCCGTCAACCGTCACCTCGTGGGTCTGAATGGTCAACAACCGGGGGGAGGCGACGGAGACCTTTTCGTCCTCCAATCGCAGGACCATGTAGAAATTGCCATCCGCATCCTTGATGGAAACGGGAATGCCGCCTGCCGCACACCAGACGGCGCATTGGTGATGGGCGGTGCCGTAAGCGTACATGATGCCGGTGATGGCGCACCACGTGTCGACGATTTCGCCAGTGACAGTGACGCGTTGCGGGGCGGGTGGAGTTTCAGCCAGCAACGGTCCGG
Organism: uncultured Hyphomicrobiaceae bacterium; assembly: GCA_964352165.1. Lineage (GTDB taxonomy): Bacteria > Pseudomonadota > Alphaproteobacteria > Rhizobiales > Hyphomicrobiaceae > CAYGRH01. The sequence goes on from CAYGRH010000341.1 coordinate 2,322, forward strand.
CTGATCCAAGGCTTGCAGCAAGGGCCATGGCCGCCAGTCGTCCCATTCGCATCGCGCACTCCTATCCAAACCTACAGCAGACTGAAATATGATTTCTCAATGGAGTTAGCATGCCAGGGCTGCCTGGTCGATGCACCACTGGCTCGCGAGTGCTCATAGAAATGTGAAGTCGCAAGCGCATTCATTTCAGGGACTGCCTCGAAGCGTCGATATTCGTTCGTGCTTGCGCCAGGTGAAAGTCCGCTGTGAAAGGCTCCGGTAGAGGTGTCGGATTTTGGCTGCCTGCGATCTCTTCAATCACGGCGCGAGCGAGACGGTGGGCGATGCCGAGGCTGATCTTGAAGCCGCCGGTCACGATGAAAATACGTTTACTGGGCTCGATGCAGCCAGCGATCGGGTCACGCATATAGCAGCGGGGGCGGACACCTGCCCAAAGCCCTAGTGGTGTCGCGCTGCGCAAAGGAGGGCAGAGCTGACTGGCACGCTCGATAAATGTTTCGGCCTTGGCGGGATCGGTATCGCTTTCGCTGTCCCAATCGTTTTCGCTGGTCGAGCCGACGACGCATGTCCCGTCGGCATGAGGTACGATATAGACGCCGTCATCGTAGATGACCGGTGGGTTTGACGAGGTGTCAGCCTTAAACATCGCGGCGTGGCCCTTGACGCCGTGGCCGAGCTTGAGACCGATTAGCTTGTCGACCATCGGGTAGGTTCGGTAACCGGCCGCGAGCAGGACGTTGCTTGCGAGAATTTCAATCGCTCCATTGGCGGAGCGGGCCGATTTGTTGCCGCTATCATAGCAACCGAATTCGAAGCCTTCGAACACCTCGACGCTGTTTGCAAATCTTGCCCCCAGCGATGCCTTGAGGGCGGCCGTATAACTTCGCGCAGAGATCCTCGCCGATAGACTGTCGTAGACGACACCCAAAGGGCAGGCGGCCTCATCGATCCAGCCGCGCGCGAGGTCGGGGCCGCCAACTTCGACGTGGAAACCTGTTTCTGTTTGACGCCAGACATCTCGTGCGCGTTCAACCGCGAGCAGCGCCTTCGATTTGAAGTTCTCACGGCGCAGGGGCATGACGCGACCGCATCTGGCGAAACCGGTTTTGAGCCCCGTCTCGCTCTCCAGCGTCTCGATCAGCCCGCCCAACTCAAGCAAAGCGTCATATTGGAAACGGTTTTTTTCGCGCACGGTCATCGGCAGGTGGGGGAGGAGCGCGCCCAGCGTCGTCGCGCTCGCACCTTCACCGCAACGCCCGGCTTCCGCGAGCGCCACGGACATTCCGGAGGCCGCAGCCCAGCGGGCCGCCCATAGACCGACGACGCCACCGCCGACGATGAGGAGATCAAAGGTTTTTGCCATTGCGCACTTGTTCCACCTTAAAGTAGCCGTGA
>CAYGRH010000342.1:0-3704 GCA_964352165.1 uncultured Hyphomicrobiaceae bacterium
CAATACAACAATGGTGAAAACGCTCGACGTGGCGGCTGTTGCGACGACGCAGGCGATAGACAGCCCAGACAGCCCAGACAGCCCAGACAGCCCACACGGCGCGGACAATGCGGGTGACGCTGACGAAGCCGATCACACGTGCGGTTGCGGTCACGCGCACCACCACGATGCACAGACAGAAGGCGGGCGGTCCGATGATAAGACTGCAGCGCCCAAGAACGAAGGCTCAGAATAACGATGTCCGATCCTATGCGGAAAGAACGCCTCTACCTGTTTGACACGACGCTGCGAGATGGCGCGCAGACGACGGGTGTCGACTTTGCGGTGGATGACAAGATCCGAATCGCAGCGGTGCTGGACGATCTGGGGGTCGACTATATCGAGGGTGGTTTTCCCGGCGCCAACGACACGGACACGCAGTTCTTTGCGCGCAATCCCGAGTTCCATCAGGCCAAGTTCACCGCATTCGGCATGACGAAGCGCTCGGGCAGGTCCGTATCGAACGATCCCGGTTTCCAGGCCCTGATGCAGTCATCGGCCGATGCCATCTGTCTGGTGGCCAAGGCCTGGGATTATCATGTGCGCGTGGCGCTCGGCATCGACAACGCCGAAAACCTGAAGGCCATCGACGAGTCGATCCGCGCGATTGTCGCCAGCGGGCGTGAAGCCATGCTCGACTGCGAGCACTTCTTCGACGGCTACAAAGGCAACAAGGATTACGCGATCGCAGTGGCCAAGACGGCCCATGATGCGGGGGCGCGCTGGGTCGTACTGTGCGATACGAACGGCGGCACGCTGCCCCATGAAGTCGGTGTCATCGTCAGCGATGTTGCGCGCCACGTTCCCGGTACGCACCTTGGCATCCACACCCACAACGATACGGAAAATGCGGTTGCCAATTCGCTGATGGCGGTGCGCTGCGGCGTGCGTCAGATCCAGGGCACGTTGAACGGCCTGGGTGAGCGGTGCGGCAACGCCAACATGACCTCGATCATCCCGACGCTGCTGTTGAAAAGCGAATTCGCCGATGCCTTCGAGACCGGCGTCACTTCGGCTGCGTTACGCACGCTGACGCATGCCAGCCGCGTTCTCGATGAAGTGTTGAACCGTTCGCCGAACAGGCATGCGCCCTACGTCGGCGAGAGCGCGTTTGCGACCAAGGCCGGTATTCATGCTTCCGCCATCCTGAAAGACCCGGAAACCTACGAGCACGTGCCGCCGGAAAGCGTCGGCAACAAGCGCCGTCTATTGGTGTCGGATCAGGCGGGCAAGTCGAATGTGCTGGCGGAAATGGAGCGGGTCGGCATCGCAATCGACAAGGACGATCCGCGCGTCGGGGCGGTGCTCGAAGAACTCAAGGCGCGGGAGGCGGCCGGTTACGCTTACGAGGCGGCGGAAGCTTCCTTCGAACTTCTGGCGCGGCGCGTTCTGGGTGAGGTTCCGCGCTACTTCTCCGTCGACAGTTTCCGCGTGATGGTCGAGCGGCGGCATAACGCTGTTGGCGAACTCGTGACGGTGTCGGAAGCAACCGTCAAGGTGTTCGTCAACGGTGATGGTGAGCCGCTATGGTCGGTGTCGGAAGGCAACGGTCCGGTCAACGCACTCGACAGCGCGCTGCGCAAGGATCTGGGGCGCTATCAGAAGTACATCGAGGGCGTGGAACTCGTTGACTACAAGGTGCGTATCCTGACCGGCGGCACCGAAGCTGTCACGCGCGTGCTGGTCGAAAGCCACGACACCCAATCTGGCGCGCGGTGGTTTACGGTGGGTGTGTCTCCCAATATCATCGATGCCAGCTTCGAGGCATTGATTGATTCGATCAATTACAAGCTCATGATCGACAAGGCGCCTGCTGAGGAAAAAGTTGTGGCTTGAGGCCGCAATTCTGCATCAGTTGGCTGCCTTCGGCGCTAAACCGCCGCACTTCGGCGGAAATCGGTGTTCTGTCCACCAAACGTTCGCGATTGCAGCGAAACGAGCATTTTTTCGCCCTCGCCCCTGTGATTAACTCCGGCCTTGCAGATTTTGTGTTTGGACGGGGTGGGAATGAGCGTTGGACATTCGATCAGGATGGGGTTTGCCCTGCTGGTTGGCTTGACGGCCTGGGCGGCGTTTGCGTCAGCACAGGGCGCGCCGTCTGGCAATGCGGGCGGGCCTGCGTCTCAGGCACCTACTCCTGTCGCTCCCACGCCTGAACAGCAAAAGTTCGATGCGGATGTGAAAACATTGCACGGGCTGTTTTCCGCCAGGAAGTTTTCCGAGGCCGTCGTGCTGGCCGAACGGGTTTCGCGGGATGCCGACCGCATCCACGGGCCGGGCTCCAAGCTGGCTGCGGGAAGCGCGTTCAATCTGGGTGTGCTATATCGCATGACGGGTCGGGCCAAGGACGCGATCGGTCCGCTCAACCGGTCGATGGCCTATGAGGCGAAGTATGGGCCTGCGACCGCGCCATCCTTCAACAATGTGCTCGATGAACTGGTGATGGCCTACAATGCGGCGGCGCTTGCCGGTGAAGCCGCAGACGTTATCGCACTGGCTCTAAACAAGCTTGAGCGGGAATCGCCTGACAACCTCCAGGCGCGCGCGAAGCTTTTGTCAAAGTTCGGTCAGCAGCAGCGGCGCGCTGCCCGCTTCGACGCCGCCAAGGCGACGCTTGAAAGAGTGCTCTCGATTGAGCAGCAGCGGTTGGGGAGCAGTGCGCCAGGGTTGGTCGATCCGCTCAACCGGCTGGCGGGTTTGGAAAAGGCGCTCGGCAACTACGAGCGCTCCGAAGAACTCTATCTGCGGGCGATTGCCTTAAAGCGGGTAGCGCTGGGTTCGGCACCGGATGCGCACAAGGATGCAAATCTGGGGATCATCCTCGATAACCTTGCCGTGCTTTATCTGAAGACCGGGCGATATCACGATGCCGAACCGGTCCAGAAGGAAGCGCTGGCAATTATCGAAGCCACACTCGGGCCGGCGCATGTCAGTACGGGTCAGGTGTTTGGCAACTTCGCCATGCTGCAAAAGCAGATGGGGAGGTATCGCGAGGCCGAAGCGCTGTTTGCCCGCGCGCTCGAAATCTACGGCAAGACGCTGCCGGTGTCGGATGCGCGCATCGGGGTCACACTGGACAACCTTGGCGGGGTTTACCGCGAGCAGGGCCAGTACCGCAAAGCGCGCGATATCTATCGCCGCGCAATGGATACGCTTTTGATCTCGCACAAGCGGTCGCACCCGGAAGTCGGCGTTGCGATGAACAATCTGGCTTTGTCGCTGACCGCACTTGGCGAATTTGACGAAGCTGAAAGCCTGTTGCGCGAAGCCATGTCGATTAAGCAGGCGGCGCTGGGCAAGCGCCATCCCGATTATGCCATCTCGCTTGGCAACCTGGGAGACGTGCAGCTCTCAGCCGGCCGGCTGGTTGAGGCGCGCGCCTCCTACAGAGAAGCCATTGAGATATTTTCGCAAACGGTTGGCGAGCAGAGCGAGCGGGCGTTGTTTCCCATCCGCCAACTCGGTCATGTGGAATTGGCGGCGGGCAACACAGCGGAAGGACTGCGGTTGTTCCGGAAAGCAGCTGACATTGAGGTGCGGTTGGCAGCACTCGGTGGCCGGCAGGCGGATGGCAGCGCTGTGCGCCATCGGGGCGTATTCTCCGGCTTGATTGAAGCAGCATGGCGGGCGCGGCGCGACGGCGTGGAAGATGACGCGGCTGCAAC
>CAYGRH010000343.1:0-3696 GCA_964352165.1 uncultured Hyphomicrobiaceae bacterium
ACCTAAACCTGAACCGCTCTAGGCACGCGCTCAAGGGGTCACACGCGCGTTGAGGCGCCGTCCAGCGAGGCTATGCGTCGCCGCTGCCGCGCCCTCCCCTACCGGTTCACGCCTTCGGCCCAGCGCACGGCTTCGGCGATGATGACGGCGTAGATGGCGATGACGAAGCCCGACAGCACGTTGACCGAGATGACGGCCGCGGAGATCTGGGCAGCGTCCGGCGGCATAAATCCGGACAGCACCAGCACGATCAGCGCATCGAATTTCTGCTTGAGGATAAACAGCACCTCGCTCACCTGCGGTATGGACGGTTTTGCAGGAAGATCAAACATCAGCTTGAAGCCGATGTCGGCAAACGACAATGTCGGCAGAAAGGTCAGCGCCAGGGAAAAGATCAGACCCAGCGGTGCTGCCAGCCGGAAGTACCCCCAGCGTGAGGGGCGCGCGTTGAAGGACAACGACAGGCGGCGCAACAGGCTTGTTCCGGCAAACAACGTGGCTGCAAAAATTATGGCGACCCAGAACAGACGGTCGGGGTCCGTGCCGGAGAACGTCAGCAGCGCCATGACGCCGGCCAGCAGTCCCTTCACGATGGCATCGAGCAGCGAGATGAGCCGCGTGAAGATCGCGCCGGGTGTGTAACCTGAGCCGAAGTAGAATGGCAGTTCATGGCGGAGCCGGGCGTGCTCAAGTGCGATGCCCAGGACTGCTGCCAAAACTGCCGTGAGCCCTGCGAAAATCAGCGGGTGGTGGAGACCGATCCAGGCCGCGCCGGCCACCATCGCGAGTTCACCCAGAATGATCAACACGTTGACGATGAAGCGGACGACGATCATACGGAGCTCTATGGATTGCGCGCTGGGCCGATGGTGGTTGAATAGTGTTGTCGGCGTTTGCGGCGGAATTGTCCATGCTGCGAGCCGAAGGCAACGTCGAGCAAAGCGCGGGTGAGCCAGAGAGTTGCATGGAAGACACCGAAAACAAGAAGTCAATCGAAGAACTGCTGGCGGTGATGGCGGCGCTGCGTACGCCGGAGACCGGTTGCCCGTGGGATCTGGAGCAGAATTTCTCGTCCATCGCGCCCTACACCATCGAGGAAGCCTACGAGGTGGCCGATGCGATTGAGCGCGGCGATCTGGCTGACCTCAAGGACGAGCTTGGCGATCTGCTTTTGCAAGTTGTCTACCACGCGCGCATGGCCGAGGAAGCGGGTGCATTCGATTTCGCCGACGTGACGGGAGCGATTGTCGCCAAGATGACCCGGCGGCACCCGCATGTGTTCGGCAGCGCCGAGCAGCGCGCGGCGGGAGCTGCAAAAGGGTTCTGGGAGCGCATCAAGGCGCAGGAAAAAGCCGACAAGGCGAAAGAGCGCGCGCGGCTGGCACCGGGTTCGCCCTCCCCTGCTCCCTTGCGGGCATTATCCAGCGTTGTCGGTGATGTTCCTATCGGCCTGCCGGCGCTGACGCGGGCGGTCAAGTTGCAGGCAAAAGCAGCAAGGGTGGGGTTTGACTGGCCGTCGCTTGGGCCGGTGTTCGACAAGATGCGGGAGGAGTTGGCGGAGCTTGAGGAGGTGGCGCTGCCGGCCGATCCGCGGAGCGATCAAGAACGAGGGACCTCCGGTCCCTCGCGCTCCCCGGCCAGGGACATGGTCCCTGAACCCGATATGAAAAAGATCAAGGAGGAGTTCGGGGATCTGTTGTTCGTGATGGCGAACGTAGCGCGGCATCTGGAGATTGATGCGGAGACGGCGCTGCGTGGGGCGAACGAGAAGTTCGTGGGGCGCTTTCAGCGCATCGAGGCGTGGCTTGGCGAACAAGGCAAGTCGCCAGCGCAGAGCGATCTGGCCGAGATGGATGCGCTGTGGGATCGCGCCAAACAGGAAGAGCGATCCTAGCGCGGATGCTGGTGGGCATCTGAAGCGCGATAAGGGAAGCGCGGATGCGGGTGCGCATCTGGAGCGCAATCGAGAACGCGCGGAGGCGGTGGGTGTTTCGTTGGAACAGTCACCCGTGTCATCCCGGGGCTTGTCCCCGGGATCCAAGCCACTACCTGGCGCGTCGGCTTGCGGTTGCTTGGAGCGTTTCAACACCCAGGACTGTTGCACTCGCTGTTGGTTGGATCCCGGTAATAAATACCGGGATGACAGTTGGGGTGCGCGGATGCTGGTGGGCATCTGAAGCGCGATAAAGGAAGCGCGGATGTTGGTGGGACACCAGTCTGTCAAAATCCTTGTCATGATGGGATGGCATTTGCCGGGATTAAATGTCCTGTGACGGCTCCATCAGTGTGGCGGTAGGCGTAGTGGTTCGGTTCGACCTGATATGCAGATCGCGCTGGGGGAATGGAATTTCGATGCCGTACTTGCTCAATGCGGTTTCGAGCTCCCAGCAATAGTCCGCGTGGACTGCGCCCGGCCGCATGACGGACTCAGGGTGCAGCCATACGACCAGTTCGAAATTGAGCGAGCTGTCGCCGAAGCCGACGAGCCACACCTGCGGTTCGCGCCGGGGTACGCCCGTCAGCGTGTGCGGAACGTTGGCTGCGGCTTCCAACCCGGCTTTGCGCACCAGTTCCTTGTCCGTGCCGTAGGCGACGCCGAAGGGGATGCGGAAGCGGCGCAGGGCATCGCGCAGCGTCCAGTTCGTCATCTGCTTGGTGATGAATTCGGAGTTCGGTACGAGCACGTCGATGTTGTCATTGGTGGTAACAAGCGTCGAGCGGATAGTGATTTCGCGCACGGTGCCTTGAATGCCGTCGGTCAGCTCGATGAAGTCGCCGACCTTGATGCTCTTTTCAAACAACAAGATGATACCGGCGACGAGGTTCGAGAACACGGACTGCAGCCCGAAGCCTATGCCGACGCCGATGGCACCGGAGAAGACGGTGAGTGCGGTCAGGTTGATGCCGATGGCGCTGAGCGCAATCATGATCGCGCCGAACAGCAAGAGTAGGCGCACCGATTGGCTGATGAGCGTCTGGACCGATGGCGTCAGCGCCTTCGCGGTTGAGATTCGGGCGGTGATCAGCGTCGAAATGATATTGGCGATCCAGACCATAAGGCCGACGAAGACCAGCCCCTTGATGATCAGGTAGGCCGAAATCCGCATATCGCCGGCCTGCAGGGCCATGCCGTCGAGGAAGGCGATTGTCGGATCGAGCAGGCGGGTGATGTTGAGGGCGGCGATGATCCAGGCGACGCCGGCGAAAGTGCGCGACCAGAATGGGTCCGGAACGAGACTTGAGAACAACCGGATCAAAACCCAGGCGTTGAGCAGGCTGGCTGCAGCACGCACGATTGTGTTGTCGAGGTCGGCCTGACGCATCATCGAGGTCGCAAACCACAACAAGATCACCCAAAGGAACGGGAAGATCAGGGGCTCCATGACCTCGCGCTGGGCGCGCAGCCGTCCGAAGGACTCAGTTGGCCAGAGACGGGTCAGCAGTTGTTTTCCCGGCCGGGACAGGAGAAGTGCGATAACGCCCGCCGTCAGGATGACGGCGACTTCAATTGCCACTTCGCGGGTCAGTACATGGTCGTTGATGACGTCTAGGGCCTGCTGGAACCAGGTTTTCGCAGCCTCCACGGTTTTTTCCACCGTTTCGGACACCTTTTCCGGCGGAGGAGCGGGAGCCGGGGGCGAGGCTACGGTTTCGGGGGCTGCTGGCGCTGTGGCTGTCGGTGCAGCTGCCGGGGGA
>CAYGRH010000344.1:0-3671 GCA_964352165.1 uncultured Hyphomicrobiaceae bacterium
TTGCATACCTACACCGTTCGCGCGATCTTGCAGCCCGCTCGCCCCCAGTTCCCCGGCCAAAGGCCCCTGACAGGACCCCATGCAAGACCACCTGAAGCCCCCCTCAGCGAACGCAAAATTGCGCATCCCAGCTCCCGCATCCAAACGCAGCGAGATCGAGGGCTTCATGGTCATGGACGTCATGCGCGCTGCAGCCGCAAAGGAGGCGGAAGGCGGCTCGGTCATCCATATGGAAGTCGGCCAGCCCGGAACGCCGGCACCGCTCGCAGCACGCAAAGCCCTGGCCCGCGCCTTGGAAACCGACACGCTCGGCTACACGCTGGCGCTCGGCAACGAGGCCCTTCGCCAGCGCATTTCGCGCCATTACGCAGAGCGCTACGACGCGGGCGTCTCACCCGAACGGATCGTCATCACGACAGGGTCCTCGGCAGGCTTCATCTTGTCGTTTCTGGCGCTGTTTGATTCAGGTGCGCGCGTCGGCCTGCCCAATCCCGGCTACCCATGCTATCGCCAGATCCTTTCCGCCCTGGGCTGCCGTCCGCATCTGCTGGAGACCAGTCCTGCCAATCGCTGGATGCCGACCGCAGAACAGATCGAACAGGCGGCCGAAAATCGTGGCCAACCCGGCAGTATGGCGGGCGTACTCATTGCAAGCCCCGCCAACCCGACAGGAACCATGATCGAACGAGACCGCCTGCGCGACATCTGCACCCTGTGCGACGCCCGCGGCCTGTGGTTCATCTCCGATGAAATCTATCACGGCCTCGACTACGAAATGCCGGCCGAAACCGCGCTGAAATATGCCGACAACGTCGTCGTCATAAACTCGTTTTCAAAATACTTTTCGATGACCGGCTCGCGCAACGGCAGGATGCTCGAACCCGAGCGGATGGTCCGCGCCATCGAAAGGCTGCAACAAAACCTGTTCATCTCCGCACCCGCCGCCTCCCAGGTCGCAGCCCTCGCAAGTTTTGAAGGATCAGCCGAACTTGAAGCAAACCGTGCGGTCTACGCGGCCAACCGGCAGCTACTGCTGGAAGGCCTTCCCAAGGCTGGCTTCGATAACATCGTGCCCGCCGACGGAGCGTTCTATCTGTATTGCGACATCAGTGCGCTGACATCCGACAGCGCGGCATTCGCTCGCGCCATGCTTGAGGAAACCGGCGTTGCCGCCACCCCTGGCATCGACTTCGATACAGCCCGCGGGCATCGATACTTACGATTTTCTTATGCCGGTCCCACGCCTGCCATGGCCGAGGCTGTTGACCGACTGATGGCATGGCGCAACAAGCGTTAGACCGGCGCGTCTCAGATCCAAAAAAGAAAAAAGCCGCGATCCCGCATGGCAGGTTCACGGCTTTCAATCTTCAAAGCACCGCTTCAGCAGCGCTTCAGATGTGATCAGTCACACTTAAGGTAGCCTTCATAGGCAACGACGTTATTGCGCTCGTTGCTTTCCTCGATGAGGTTGTAGGGATCCACAACGGCAAACACGGTGATCTTCGTGCGGCCCTGATCGTCTTTGATATTTTCATACGAAACCGAAACAGCTCCGCCGCCAAGTTTCTTGATGGCGTCAGCCGTTTCCTGGTTCCACGAACCGTTGCCGGGCAGTCCCGCGTTCTTCTGGAATGCTGCCAACGAGCGCTTCGAACCCGAACCAAAGTCCCCATCGACGGTGACAGGATAACCGCGGCTTTTCAGGAATGCCTGAACGCTTTCGGCAAAATCGGGATCCGACAGCGCGTCCGCACTGTACCCGGCACCCGCAGCCGCGATATTGAAGGCGTTATAGTTGCGGCCCGACTTGCTCTTGCCTTTACCCACGCTCACGTTGATCGTGCGTTGTTCGCGCGGCTCAAGCTTGGTGCGCTTGGTGTCCTTGTCGATCAAATCGATGTTTTCTGGAACATAGACCGCAACGAAGCTGCGGAAGAAGTCGTCAACGCTGCGCAGGTTGGCTTCGCTGTCTCCTTCGTTGCGGATCACGATCCGGCCCGTTACGAGCGGCTCGTTTTCCTCGCAGCTAATGAAGTTCATCTCAGAATCCGCTTTCTGGATGATGAGATCCGGTGCCGCCTGTGCGCCATAAGCGCCTGCACACACAAAGGCTCCAGCGGAAATCAAAGTAGTCAGTGCCCCACGTCGCATGCTTGTTACTCCCCGAGTTGATTGGCTAACTGAGCAGGGCGGACACTGCACGATCAGCCTTCGTAAGCGCAAGAACGATCGGGGCGAATACACACTCTATGCACTGTATGCTGTGACCGTGAAGCCTCGGAAATACGTGCGCTGAGCATTTGCATGGTGTTCAATCACAACTACTAAACAGCAATCACCAAACTCATCGCACCAATCCTCACTCCCACTCGATCGTACCCGGTGGCTTCGATGTGATGTCGTAGACGACGCGGTTGATCCCGTTCACCTCATTGATGATCCGCGTTGCCGTCCGCCCGAGAAAGTCATGAGTAAAATCGTAGTAGTCAGCGGTCATGCCGTCCGTCGACGTCACCGCACGCAACGCGCACACAAAATCATATGTTCGCGCATCACCCATCACACCAACCGTGCGCACCGGCAGCAGCACGGCAAACGCCTGCCAGATTTCGTCATACAGTCCAGCCTTGCGGATCTCTTCGAGATAGATGGTGTCGGCCTTGCGCAGGATTTCGAGTTTTTCGTCCGTGATGTCGCCAGGAATGCGGATCGCCAAACCGGGACCGGGAAAAGGATGCCTGGCGATAAAATGTTCCGGCAACCCAAGTTCGCGACCCAGTGCCCGCACCTCATCCTTGAACAACTCGCGCAACGGCTCGACCAGCTTGAGGTTCATGCGTTCCGGCAGACCGCCCACGTTGTGGTGCGACTTGATCGTAACCGATGGCCCGCCGGTGAACGACACGCTTTCGATCACATCGGGATAAAGCGTCCCCTGGGCAAGATACTCCGCCCCACCGAGCTTGCCGGCTTCCTCATCGAAGATATCGATAAACAACCCGCCGATGATCTTGCGCTTCTTTTCGGGATCTGAAACTCCGGCAAGCGCATCCAGAAAGCGCGCCTTGGCGTCCACATGCACCAGTGGGATATTGTAAGCCTCGCGAAATAGGCTCACGACGTCTTCAGCTTCACCTGCCCGCAACAACCCGTGGTCCACGAAAATACAGGTCAGTTGATCGCCGATTGCCTCGTGGATCAGTACGGATGCAACCGCCGAATCTACGCCGCCCGACAAACCTGAGATGACTTTAGCACTTCCCACCTGCGCGCGGATCTTATCGATCTCGCTCGTCCGAAAATGCGCCATCGACCAGTCGCCGGGCAGGCCGGCAATGCGATGCACAAAGTTCGACAACAGCGCACTGCCGCGCGGCGTATGAACGACTTCCGGGTGGAACTGCACCGCATAGAATTTGCGCGCTTCATCCGCGATGGCCGCAAACGGCGCCCCGCGCGAAACGGCCACGACCTTGAATCCATCTGGCAACCGCGTCACACGGTCGCCATGGCTCATCCACACCTGATCGTGCCCGCCAACATCCCATACCCCGTCAAACAACGCGCAGGATTCCGTCACCTCGATCTCGGCCCGGCCGAATTCGCGATGATGCCCGGCTTCAACATCGCCCCCGAGCTGCGCCACCATGGTTTGTTCGCCATAACAGATG
>CAYGRH010000345.1:0-3656 GCA_964352165.1 uncultured Hyphomicrobiaceae bacterium
CACCAAGATCCATTTTATCTTGTCCCACCGTCTTAAACTCTGTCTCGAATCTGCCGTGCTATCGCAATAACGCGACGAGATCCCTGCGAAAATTAGGCCGGCCCGCCCTGCAAAGACTTGTTTGCTTCAGGCCGCCCCGGTCCCGTTGGCTTTCGAAGCGCCGCCGTCCGAGTGAAGGTCGACCCACCCAACGTTACCGTCAGGGCGTCGGTAGACGACGTTGATTTGTTTGTTTCCCGCGTTGCGGAACACAAACACGTTGCTTTCGCCCAGATCGAGACGCATGACCGCTTCGCCCACCGACATCATCGAAACGCTGCGTTCGGATTCGGCGATGATGATGGGGTGGTCCGCGGTCGTCGCGCCGTCCGCTTCGTCATCATTGACTTGAACGACATAGTCGTTGGCAAGCGAAGACAATGCTGCAGCTTCAGACGCCCGAGAGTGGTGATCCTTCAGACGGCGCTTGTAACGCCGCACACGCTTTTCAAGCCGCTCCACAGCCGCATCGGCGCTTGAGTAGGCGTCGTGTCCCAGGCCGTGGGTTTCAAGCAGAAGGCCCGTGCGTAGTCGGATTGAACAGTCGGTTCGGAAAGATGACTTTTCTTTTTCCAATCGCACATGGCCCGACAATTCCGGACCGATGTACTTTTCAAGGACAGTTCCGATTTTCTCGGAGATGTAGTCCTTGTACGCTTCTCCTGCGTCGACGTTCTTTCCCGTGACTTGAAGTGTCATCCCTTCGCCTTCATTCCTGCTTGCTTCATCAAAGCGTCCCACACGCATCCGAACGACATCGCGACGATTGCGTTCAGTTCCAACGCGCTGACCCCGGAACGAACGATTATCGTTGATTGCAGGGCCGCGGTCTACGACGAACGGATGTAATACCCAGAACGGTAGAAGCACCGTGAATCGGTGTCAAACGAAGGCACGATAGATAGAGAAGTTTTGTGCATCGCAACAATAGTGAGTGCACCGCAAAAAGAAACGAGTCAAGGCCGAAGGCTAACATATTGACGCTATTGGACAAAAATACGGGAATGTATGGTGATGTTAGCGCGCCATCTGTGCCGTCATGCGTTTTTCCCGCCGTCTTTGCACTGACGAAGGGATCCGCATCGCTTCGCGATATTTGGCGACCGTCCGACGCGCGATATCGATGCCGTCGTCGCGCAGCATTTCCACGATTTTATCGTCGGAAAGCACCGCACATGGCTGCTCGCCGTCAATCAATTGCTTGATGCGATGACGCACGGATTCCGAAGAGTGGGCTTCGCCTTCGGTATCGGAAGACGAAATTGCCGAAGTGAAGAAATACTTGAGTTCGAAAATGCCCCGCGTCGTCGCCATGTATTTGTTCGAAGTGACGCGCGAGACTGTCGATTCATGCATCGAAATGGCATCGGCGACCGTTTTGAGATTGAGCGGACGCAGGTACTGCACACCGTGGGTGAAGAACCCGTCTTGCTGGCGCACGATTTCCTCAGCCACCCTCAGGATCGTGCGCGCGCGCTGATCAAGGCTCTTGGCCAGCCAGTTCGCAGTCTGCAGGCAATCGGTCAGGTAGTCCTTGTCCTTTTCCGAACGCGCCTTTCCGCTGACCCTCGTGAAATAGCTTCGATTGACGAGCACGCGCGGCAGGGTGTCGTTGTTGAGTTCAACAAGCCAACTGCCATCGCTGGCTGCACGAACCAGCACGTCCGGTACGACAGGCTGCATCTGGACCGACCCGAACCTGAGGCCCGGCTTGGGATTGAGCCGTTTGATCTCAGAGATCATGTCGGCCAGGTCTTCCATATCGCAGCCAATCGTACGGCGCAGTTTGGGAACGTCATGAGCGGCCAGAAGATGCAGGTTTTCTAACAGCGCGGCGATCTGCGGATCGTACCGATTGGTTTCGCGCAACTGCACGGCAAGGCACTCGGAAAGCGAGCGCGCAAATACACCGGGCGGATCGAAAGTCTGCAACGTGGCGAGAACCCGCTCGACGGCATCTGTTTCCGCCCCGAGCTTCGCCGCGACATCATCAAGATCACTTGTCAGGTAGCCAGCTTCATCGACAAGATCGATCAGGTACTGCCCGATCAGAAGTTCTATGGGATCGCAAACAGCTAGCGGTAGCTGTTGTGCGAGGTGGTCTTTGAGGGACAGCTCGCTCGCCACATAGGCTTCGAGGTTGGGATCGTCAGTGGAAAACGAATGCGACGACTGGCGCACGCTCGACCAGCTCGAACCGGCGAGGTCTGTCGTAAAATCGGCCTTCGAAGTGTCCGGATAAACGTTGTCGTAGTCTGTATCGAATGTGCCGGTGGGATCCGTATCGGTCTTCGACATGTCGAGCCATTCGTCATCCTTCGACGAACCGTTCGCATTGTCGGCTTTGGCCGCCTCTTTGGCAGCCAGTGGCTCGGCGCCGTCCGCTTCGCTATCGGCACGCGCGACAGACTCGCCGCTCTCATCGCGCTCAAGCAGCGGATTGCGTTCCAGTTCCGTTTCCACGAACTGGCTGAGTTCGATATTTGAAAGCTGCAAGAGTTTGATGGCCTGCTGCAACTGGGGAGTCATCACCAGTTGCTGGCCGTGTTTTAACTCAAGCTTGGCTGAAAGAGCCATTTCCTAACCTTTGGAACGACGCGGGTTTGCTTGAGTACGGTATAATCAACGCTCGTTAACGAACATGTCTCCGAGGTACACCCGGCGCACGTCTTCATTCGTTATGATTTCCTGTGGGTTACCTTGTGTCAGAACCTGACCTTCGTAAATCACGTAGGCCCGCTCAACAAGGCTCAACGTCTCTCGCACGTTGTGGTCCGTAATGAGAACTCCGATCCCGCGCTCCGTCAAGTGGCGAACCAATTGTTGGATATCGCCGACCGCTAGCGGATCAACCCCGGCGAAAGGTTCGTCCAGCAACATAAAGGCTGGCCGGGACGCGAGTGCGCGTGCAATTTCGCAGCGCCGCCGCTCCCCGCCTGAAAGCGCGATCGACGGCAGCTTGCGCCGGTCGGTAATCCTGAACTCTTCCAGCAGTTGATCGAGTTCCTCCTTGCGCCTCTTGGCATTAGGCTCGACCAGTTCCAGCACGGCCATGATGTTTTGTTCAACCGACAGTCCTCGAAAAATCGAGGCTTCCTGCGGCAGATAGCCGATCCCAAGCCTCGACCGCCGGTACATCGGCAGTTTCGTGACATCCTTGCCATCGATCGTGATCTGACCGGCATCGGCGGGCACAAGCCCGGTAATCATATAGAACACTGTCGTCTTGCCGGCACCGTTGGGCCCCAGCAGCCCGACAGATTCTCCGCGCCGAACCGCCAGACTCACGCCTTTGACCACCTGGCGCTTCTTGTAGGCTTTTTTGACGCCGGTGACCGTCAGCCAGCCCTCACCGCCGGTAACCGCAAACGGATCGTCTTCGCTGGTATTAGGTTGTCCGCCAGCCGTGTCACGAAAACCGCGCGGGTCATCGAAGCCGTCGCCCCGGCCGTTGCGGCCCGAACCCTTGGACTTGCGCGATCCAAACGGAATGAAATTCACTGACCTTGCTTCCTCTCGCCTGGATTGCTCGGCCGCCGCTTAGGCAAGGCGCCGAGCCGATCCACGAAACGCAATTCTTTTCCAGTAGTGATGCGGTCAGACGATGGCCGTCAAGC
>CAYGRH010000346.1:0-3645 GCA_964352165.1 uncultured Hyphomicrobiaceae bacterium
ATGTAGTCCGGCGACCACTCGCCTTCACACGCCGCATCGACCTGCGGAGCAATGTCGTTCAGCGTCCAGGCAAAGGTCGTGAACACGCAAAGACCCGTTGAGTCGACGGCGGCCGTCGCATCCTGGAAAGCCTTGACGAGTGCGGGCTTGCCGTCGGTGGTCAGTGGATCGGTCTTCTCGGGGATACCAAGAATTTCCGACGACACTGTGTAGGAGCGCAGATGACACGCACCGCGGTTGGATGTGGCATAGGTCAAACCCATGCCCTGGATGCCGCGCGCATCATAGGCCGGGAATTCCTGGCCCTTGACGGTCATCGACAATTCCGGCTTGCCGTACTTCGCGCACAGTCGCGCCGAGCCCATGCCCAGCTCCTTGCCAAAGCCTTCGCCTTTTCCGGTCAGTTCCACGCACTTCACCAGTGCTTCAGCCGAACCGAATTTGAGGTCGATGCCGCCGGTCTGTTCGATCGTGATGTCGCCAGCTTCAAAAAGCTCCATCGCAGCAGAAACGGTTGCGCCAAACGAGATCGGATCGAGACCCTGCTCGTTACAGATGAAGTTGACGTACGTCAGCGCTTCGAGATCATCGACGCCGGTGTTCGAACCAAGCGCCCAGGCGGCTTCATACTCAAGGCCACCCGAGGCGTGCCAGTATTCCGGCTTGTTCTTCACCGAGAAGTGCTTCTCGTCGATCTTGGAGATGCGTCCGCAGGCGATGGTGCAGCCGAAGCAGGCCTGGTTCGTCAAAAGGTTCTTCTGGCCGTCGCTGGCGCGTGGTTCGTGCATGGCTTCTGCCGAAATGGCATGAGCCCCTTCGAACTGCACGTCGCGGCTGTTGCGCGTCGGCATGGCACCGGCTTCGTTGATGACGTTCATCAGGACCTGCGTGCCGTAGGTCGGCAGGCCGGCACCCGTGACGGCATTTTCCGCCAGAACCTTTTTACCGTCGGACGTCGCTTTCAGGAACGCTCGGCCGTCTTTGACTTTGACGCCACCCGTCCCGCGCACGCCGATCGCCTTGACGTTCTTCGAACCCATGACCGCACCGACGCCCGAGCGGCCGGCCGCGCGGTGAAGGTCGTTGACGATAGCTGAGTACAAAACCTGTTGCTCGCCGGCGATACCAATCGCCGTTACGTGCATCATGGGATCCTGATGCCGGGTTTTGACCCACTCATCGGTATTCCAAACCGACGTGCCCCAGATCTCGCTGGCATCATGGATTTCGCAGCGGTCATCGATGATCGTGAGGTAGACGGGCTTGGGTGCCTTGCCTTCCAGGATCACCATGTCCCAGCCAGCGAACTTCAGTTCCGCACCCCAGTAGCCACCAGAGTTGGAGCAGGCAATCGCGTTGGTCAGCGCGCCTTTGGTGATGACGGAATACCGCCCACCCGTCGATGCGCAGGTGCCCGTCAGAGGACCCGTTGCAAAGATCATTTTGTTGTCGGGGCCGAGCGGATCGACCTTGGGATCGACCTCTTCGACGAGGTACTTCGAAGCCAGGCCGCGCTGACCGATGTACTTGCGCGCCCAATCCATGTTGAGAGCTTCGGTTTTAACCGTCCCGTCCGTCAGATTGACTCTGAGGATCTTCCGGGTCCAGGCCATGGTGATGTCTCCTTGCTGCAGTTTGCTGACACCGGCGAGACGTTCGGATTGAAAATCATCCAGAAGTTGCCGGGCTGCGCAGTGTTCCGTGGGAAAGTCGGGATGGGTCGCCGCGTTGTTTACGCCGTATCTCTACCGCGCCGCAGCTGCCATCCCGATGAACCTAGTGGCCAGTACCGCCGGACTGGTTGTTGACAGGCGTGTTCGGGCCGGAGTGCGCATTGCCGCTCTGCGACTGTGCTGCCCAAAGCTTCATCTTGTCGAAGCCGGTCTGTTCCATGTCCTGGTACGTGATGGCATCGGTCGGGCAGGCATCTGCACAAGCAGGGTCACCGCCGCATAGGTCGCACTTGATAACTTTGCCGGTCGAGGAATTGTAGTTCACCGTTCCGAACGGGCAGGCAATCGTGCAGACCTTGCAGCCGACGCAAAGATTTTCATGCACGACCTTGACGCCGAGTGCATCGGTTGTGATTGCATTGACCGGGCAGGCCTGCTGACACCAAGCTTCCGCACACTGCGTACAGGTATAGGGAACGAAGCGCGCCTCGGTATGAAAATCGAACACGCGGATGCGCGACTTGGCGACGTTGAATTCGCCCTCGTTCTCATAAGAGCAGGCCATTTCGCACTGCTTGCAGCCGGTGCATTTCCCCGGATCGATAACCAAAGCCTTGAGCATGTAACCTCCTCGTGCCCTACCGGACGCCGATTTGCGGGCGAACGGGATAAGTTTTTTGCCTAATATTTCGCGCGGCAACGCCTGAAGGGTCAACTGTACTAAGGTGCAGCAATTCCCCTTCCCCGCCTTTACCAAGCGCTTTTCTTGACAGGGCAGCGCGCAGAAAAATTCTCATAACGCCGCGCGATAATGACCTCAATTCGCAGGCAGCGGAAGACCGGCGAGGTTGAAAAGCACGAAAGACTTGTAGAAATTTGGGCTGGTCGGTCGAAGAGATAGCCAGGCAGGCGGCAATGACGGTTCGATTGCGTAGGCGATGGTAGCAGTATCGTCAGTTCGAAATCAGCGGATCGCCCGGCCGCAGCGGTTCGAGGAATTTGACCCCGGCAGAACCCCTCCTCACCCATGCGACATGCCCCTCGAACACCCTGCCGATCGGAAGGTGAACCCGAACGAAGTCACCAACATCGAGATTGCCAACGCGCTCCAGGCCGATTCCCCCCTCCGAAATATCGCGCGCATAAGCACTTATTGTCTCGCAAGGCGTTGCAACAAAACAGTTTTCTAGCAATGCGAACCTGCGCTCGCGCCTGCGCTGCGGCAGTTCGGGCAAATATGGCACGCCGGTTTCATCGAGACACGGGCTCATTCCGTTGCGGCAACTCGTGAGCAGCGCAAACAAGATGCGCCCGGTCTGCAGATGCCTTCCACTGATCTCGGACTGGATGGCTTCGCCAAGATCGTCGAGAGCCGCAAGCCCGCCAATACACGCCGCCCGCCAGCTATCGACTATGACGCATTGGTTCAAAGCTGCAGCCCTCGGCAAACCGATCTCGCGCGCCTCCTTTTTGAAGCGTTCGAAGCTGCGCCTGGCATGGGGCAATGAGCGAAAAAACGCATCGGCGCTGGCCAGCGCCTCCCGGGAAATCCCGGTGTCACGCTCCCAGCGGCTAATGGTCAGGAAAACACCCGGATCGCGCGGCAAGAATGTTTCCACCGACTGCGGTGGCGCTGCACTGGACCGGTTCGCGATCCCATTCGCCCAGCTTGCAACGACGCATGTCAGGAGCGCTGCGTTGTGCAATTCATGCACCATTGCTTCCAGCGCCATATCAGGTGAGCGCCCAGGTCCGTTCAAGCGGGTCGAGGCAGAGTGCGTTGCACGAAGCCCGCGCAGGCTTTCTCGCCGAGTGGGACTTGTCGGCGGTTGGGGCTGTGGGTCGGTGGTATAATAGAGGCCGCTGAGATCTGAGTATTGATCATGCAACATGTTGGGTATCCGCTTTTTTGGGCCAATTGGGGGTCATAAATGCGAGCCAGCCAGCCGTCCGGTCAGGTGCCACGGCACTT
>CAYGRH010000347.1:0-3631 GCA_964352165.1 uncultured Hyphomicrobiaceae bacterium
CTTTTGCTCCGGCCAACTGATGGAAAATTACTCCGGCGTTGACAGTCGGCTGACCGTCGCCCTGGTCCACATCCTTCGGCTCATGCTTTGCCTCCCACTCCTCGGGTGTCAGTCTTTCCGGGATCACCAGGTAGCCGACCTCTTCGTGATCGTTGTGCTGTGTACCAAACGTCTCAAGCACTCTAGTGAACAGTCGCGTTGCCTGATGATGGCCCGATGCTGCAAGCTGCTTAAGCGTCATGACTATGAGCTCCAGCGTCGTGTAGTGAACCTTGGCACCGCGGGGCTGACCGGTAAGACGCTGCTTTTCGCCGAGCACCTTTTCGGCGATTTTGCGCTGGCTCACAGCCTTTCGCGGCCGGCCGCGCTTGTTCCCGGATTGGCCCTTCTTGAATTGCGTTGCCTTCGGCGGCTTGCCGTAACCGACTTTATATTCGCCGGTGTCGTCGTTGCTTTCACTCATCAGTCTTGACCTTTTTCTTCAATGTTTCGAGGAATGCTATGAGGATCCCAAAGATCCGGTTCATCGGCTCACGCTCTCCTTGTTCTGGCTGCCAATCGAAGATCTCGCGTTGAACCTCCAGCGGGAGGCCCTCTTGCACAATGAAAACGCCGCCGCGCGGCGGAGGCGGTGGCCTCTCGATCACATCGTGCTTCTGGGCTTCGTCGATCACGTACTTCATGGACGGCAGCGATCGATCGACAAGCGCCTTCTTGGTGTGCTGGCGCAACATCGCTTCATAGGGCGGCATCGACTTCGTCTTGTCGCCCTGCTTCAGCCTAAGCGGCCTGACCGTCGCCCTGGTCGACATCATTTGGCTGATAAATTGCCTCCCACTCATCACGTGTCAGTTCTTCCGGGATCACCAGGTAGCCGACTTCTTTGTGATCGTTGTACTGGGTACCGAACGTCTCAAGCACTCGGGTGAACAGCCGCGTGGCCTGATGATGGCCCGACGCCGCTAGCTGCTTAAGCGTCATGACTATGAGCTCCAGCGTCGTGTAGTGAACCTTGGCACCACGGGGCTGACCGGTAAGACGCTGCTTTTCGCTGAGCACCTTTTCGGCGATTCTGCGCTGGCTCACAGCCTTTCGCGGCCGGCCGCGCTTATTTCCGGACTGGCCCTTCTTGAATTGCGTTGCCTTCGGCGGCTTGCCGTAACCGACCCTATATTCGCCGGAGTCGTCGTTGCTTTCACTCATCTGTCTTGGCCTTTTTCTTCAATGTTTCGAGGAATGCTTTGAGGATCCCAAAGATCCGGCTCATCGGCTCACGCTCTCCTTGTTCTGGCTGCCAATCGAAAATCTCGCGTTGGCCCTCCAGTGGGAGGCCCTTCGGCACAATGAAAACGCCGCCGCGCGGCGGAGGCGGTGGCCTCTCGATCACATCGTGCTTCTGGGCTTCGTCGATCACGTACTTCATGGACGGCAGCGATCGATCGACAAGCGCCTTCTTGGTGTGCTGGCGCAACATCGCTTCATAGGGCGGCATCGACTTCGTCTTGCCGCCCTGTTTCAGCCTGAGCGGCGCTTCGAGGGCACCGCGGATGTCGATCCGGGCATCGGTCTTCTTGCGCTTGCTCATACCATCTCCTCCACCACCGAGGCCTTGGCGCTGCGGGCGTCGGCGACCGCCTTGAAGGACTGGCCGGTCTCAACCAGCACGGCATCCAGCTTGGCCACCTTGGCCATGCGGCTGACTATGACGTCGCAATAGAGCGGGTCGAGTTCGATGGCGCAGCCCTGCCGCCCGGTCTTATGGGCCGCCACTAGCGTCGTGCCTGAACCGCCGAAAGAATCGAGAACGATGCCCTTGCGTTTCGAACAGTCGAGGATCGCATCCATGACAAGAGCGACCGGCTTGACGGTTGGATGCATGGCCAGATCATCATCGCGCGACGCGCTAAAAGCATTGGCGCCCGCATACGACCAGACATTGGTGCGATAGCGACCGTGCCGGCCAAGCTCAACATTGTTGATGTGCGGTGCTGTGCCCGCCTTGTAGACGAAGAACAATTCGTGCTGCGACCGGTAGAGGGAGCCCATACCGCCGTTGGTCTTCGACCAGACGCACAGGTTTTTGAGTTCTGTATAGGCTGAGCCACCGGCATCAAGCACCTCGCGCATGTGCCGCCAGTCCATGGCGATGAAGTGGATCGCCCCATCGACTGATGCCTCTGCTAGGTTTACAAAAACGCTCTGCAGGAATGCCGCAAACTCAGCCTCGCTCATTTCTCCGGAAGCCATCGCGAATTCGCGGTGCCTGGCCTCGCCAAGTCCGCTGACATGACCGTTGATCGGAACATTGTAGGGCGGGTCGGTGAAGACCATCTGCGCCTGCTCGCCATCCAGTAAGCGGGAGTAGGTTTCGGCCTCGGTTGCATCCCCGCAAATCAGTCGGTGCGGCCCGATCTGCCAGACATCGCCGAGCTGGGTGACAGCAGTGTCCTGCACGTCCGGGACAAAGTCAGCTGGATCGGACTTGTCGGGCTTTGCCGCGAGTTCCTCAATCAGCACATCGATCTCTGGCATCTCGAAGCCGGTGATCGCGACATCAAAGTCGAGTTCTTCAGCCATCAGGTTTTGCAGCTCGATCGCCAGGATCTCTCGATCCCAGCCGGCCTTCTCGGCGAGCTTGTTATCGGCAAGGATGTACGCGCGGCGCTGTGCGTCTGTAAGGTGTTCCAGCCGGATCACAGGGACGGCTTCCAGGCCAAGCGACTTGGCCGCTTCCACCCGGCCATGCCCGGCGATGATCACGCCGTCCTTGTCGATCAGAACGGGGTTGTTGAACCCGAACTGTTCGATACTGGAGGCAATCTGTGCGACCTGCTTTTTAGAGTGGGTCCGCGCATTGCATGCGTAAGGTTTGAGTTCGCCTGGCGGGCGATGTTCGATATTGAGTTGAGTCATAGCTCTGCCTTATTGCAGAGACGTCGCAGCAACGATGTGGATGAAAACTGGCGTGCGACATCTAGATGATCCGTCAGAATTCCGCGCATGCGGAACTTTGAGCCCATCAGGCGTCACGCCGTCACTTTGAAGCTACCCCACAGAATATCGCATCACGCGGGCTGGTCGCGACCCAAACATGGTGCCACCCGTTCCCCTTCTGCGCCTCACTTCAGGCAGGGATATATTATCAGGCTATATTATTGAATTCTAGCAGGCAAAAGGCAACAATGTGCTTTTGGTAAACGCTGGAAAAAGCTTCGTGGATTTTCGAAATATAACGCACAGACTGTGAGTTTGAATATTTATGGCGGACGCCTTGGATCTCAAAGTTAATTCGTCGCTCCTCGACGAAACCGAAATCACGAGTTCTTTCTTTTAACGACGCATTGCTCCCTGTAAATTGAGGAGCATTGCCAGCTAGCACCGCAAATCGGCCTGTTCAGACCGCAAAAATCCCTGTTAATTCCGCGACCTAAAAGCCGCGTAACCCACTGCAATTGCGGTGCAATTCGCGACTTTCGGCGCGAATTCAACCCCAAAATCGCGAAATTATCCCTGTTATTGAGACCAGTTCGCGCCAGACTGCGCCCACAGCCACCTAACTCCTTGATTTTGATTGTATTTTCCGTTGTCCGTGGGCGACTAATTCGTCTCGTAGTTTCCGTGGGTTACACGC
>CAYGRH010000348.1:0-3583 GCA_964352165.1 uncultured Hyphomicrobiaceae bacterium
GGGGTGGTTGTACGCGCGCTGACGGGCTGCAAGGTTTGCGGTATTTCCGCCCCATGCCTTGAGGGCGGACGCCTGGAGTGCGCGGCCGTAGGAGAACGTCACCGCCCAGGGCAGGTTGCCGGCTGCGTTCATCAGGGACAGGTGCTTGGTTGCGAGTTCGTCTGACTGGCCGCCTGACAGGAAGGCGATGCCGGGAACGGCTGCCGGTACCGTCGCCTTGAGCACCTTGACGGTTTTTTCGGCGACTTCCTCTGGGCTTGCCTGCTTTGCGCACTTCTGACCGGCGATGACCATGTTCGGTTTGAGGACCATGCCTTCCAGATTGATGCGGGCTGCATACAATTCGCGGAACACGAGACGCAGCACCTTGTGCGTTACGGCGTAGCACTGGTCGATGTCGTGGCTCGCGTTGGGGCCGTCCATGAGGACTTCAGGCTCAACGATGGGAACGATGCCGTTTTCCTGGCATAGCGCTGCGTAGCGGGCCAGCGCATGAGCGTTGGCGTTCTCGCAGTTCCATGACGGCGTGCCGTCGCCGATGGAGAAGACCGCGCGCCATTTGGCGAAGCGGGCACCGAGCTTGTGATATTCCTGCAAGCGATCGCGCAGGCCGTCGAGGCCCTCGGTGACGGTCTCGCCCGGGCAGCCGGCCAAGGCTTGCGCGCCCTTGTCGACCTTGATGCCGGGAATCGCACCGGATGCCTTGATGAGATCGACGAGCGGGGTGCCGTCGGCGGCTTTCTGGCGGATCGTTTCGTCGAACAGGATGACGCCGGAGATATGCTCGGTCATCGCCTCTTTCGCGCGGAACAGCATCTCTCGGTAGTCGCGGCGATTGTTCTCAGTCGATTCATGGCCGATCGAGTCAAAGCGCTTCTTGATGGTGCCCGTGCTTTCATCGGCGGCGAGAATGCCTTTGCCCGGCGCCACCATAGCGTTGGCGATATCTTCAAGCCTCTCAGTCATGGGACATCCTCTTTCCGTAGTCGGTGTTTGTCATATACAGCGGGTGAAGTAGCCCCGTTCAACGACAAATGCCAGTCATCGAACGTCTCATGGTTGTCGCACGCGGAGTTGAGCGGCGAATTGTTCGGCTGCCGGACATGAACGAATGAGCGTACTCAGGCGTTCAGTGGGGTGATAGCCGCCCAAATTGCCCCTGCCAGCCCTGATTCATGGGCGCGCAGTGTTCGTTAGAAAGTTTCCCGATATGGCTTCATGGTTAATTACGAAAATCACGTACTTTGTGGAAAACACAAAGCGCTACTTCGGTGACCGGCTGTGGATAAGGCCGGCAATGGCCGTGCTGGGATCGCTCTTGGTGGCGTTCGGCGGGCTGGCATTCGACAACGTTGCGAGGGATACGCTTCCCATTTCGCTCAGTCAGGACGCGCTCAGCAACCTCTTATCGATCTTTGCTTCAAGCATGCTGGCGGTTGCGACGTTTTCTGTTTCGGCAATCGTGACAGCTGTTTCGGCTGTGTCCACCGGCACCACACCGCGCGCCTCGCGGCTGGTTCTGGAGGATGCAACGGCACAGAACGTCCTGGCGAGTTTCATTGGTGCGTTTGTATATTCGCTCGTCGGGCTCTTGGCGCTGGAAGCATTCAATTACGGTAACGCCGGGCGGTTGTTCCTGTTTGCTGGATTGGTCGGGATTGTCGTCTGGGTCCTGCTGTCATTCTTGCAGTGGGTCGATCACGTTACGACCCTGGGGCGCATTGGACCGACAATTGAAAAGCTGACGAATGCCGCGCTTGCGTGTGTCAACGAGGATAGCGTCAATTGCTTTGGGGCGCATGCCTACACCGGCTTGCCGCCACGAAACAGCGCGCCTGTGATGGCCACGAGAATTGGTTATCTCGCCAATTTCGACGTCGGGGGATTGAATGCTCTGGCGCAGAAGCACGAAGCGGTCTTGTTCATCGAAGGTCGGCCAGGAAAGCTTGTCGATACGGGAAGCCCTTTGGTTCATGTCGTGCCGGCATCATCGCCGCTGATGGAAGAGACGGACAAGTTGCTGGCGTGTTTCGCTGTGGACCCTGCGCGCTCCTACCAAAAGGACGTCCGTTTTGGGATCTTGAATCTCGCCGAGACGGCAGACCGGGCGTTGTCTCCTGGTATCAACGATCCGGGTACGGCGATCGTCATTATGATGAAGCAGCTTTCGGTGCTGACGCGATGGTCCGAGACTCGCCGGGCAACGCGAGACCGCGAGATCAAATACGACCGAATTCATATTCCACCGATTGAAGCCGTCGACCTGATCGACGACGGCTTTACGGCGATCGCGCGGGATGGGGCAGCAATTGTGGAAGTGGGAATTGCCCTGCAAAAAACGTTGCAGGCGGTGGTGCGGCTTGGCGATCAGGAGCTGACGGATGCTGCGCTGGCCCAGTCGCGGATTGCGTTGGAAATCGCGGAACACGCGATGGTGGCTGACAACCACAAGAAGCGTATCCGTGCCGAAGCCGCGGAGGTGCAAGCGCTTGCGGGCGATTGATTGCTCAACCGCCCGCCAGAATTACGCTTAGATTTTTGAAGGGCCTCGAATTTACAACAGCTTGCCCATGGCAACCGCAGTGTCGCTCATCCGGTTGGAGAAGCCCCACTCGTTGTCATACCAGGACAGGATGCGTACGAGTGTGCCTTCCATGACCTTGGTCTGGTCAAGGTGGAACACGGACGAATGCGAGTCGTGGTTGAAGTCCATCGAAACGTTGGCCATGGCCGTCGTTCCCAGGATGCCCTTCAGTTCGTTTGAGGCTGCAGCGATGATCGCCGCGTTGATTTCGTCCTTGGTCGTTTCGCGCTTGGCTACGATCTTGAGGTCGACGACGGAGACGTTTGGTGTGGGGACGCGGATCGCCGTGCCGTCGAGCTTACCATTGAGTTCAGGCAGCACGAGGCCGACAGCTTTTGCAGCTCCCGTCGATGTCGGGATCATCGAAAGCGAAGCTGCCCGGCCGCGGTAGAGATCCTTATGCATCGTATCGAGCGTCGGCTGGTCGCCGGTAAAGGCGTGGATCGTGGTCATGAAGCCTTTTTCGATCCCGACGAAATCGTTCAGGACCTTGGCGACCGGCGCAAGGCAGTTCGTCGTGCACGATGCGTTTGAGACGACGAGGTGGTCAGCGGTCAGCTTGTCGTGGTTGACGCCGTATACGACGGTCAGGTCTGCGCCGTCGGCGGGTGCTGATACGAGGACGCGCTTGGCGCCTGCTTGAAGGTGGGCTGCTGCGGTGTCGCGCTTGGTGAAGATGCCGGTGCACTCCAGCGCGATGTCGACGCCCATTTCCTTGTGGGGAAGTTCGGCTGGATTGCGGATTGCGGTCACCTTGATCGGCCCGGTGCCGACGTCGATGGTGTCTCCGTTGACGGTCACTTCGCCGGGGAAACGGCCATGGACGGAGTCGAAGCGGAAAAGGTGGGCGTTGGTCTCGACCGGGCCCAGATCGTTGATCGCGACGACCTGAATGTCCTGGCGCTTACTCTCGACGATCGCGCGCAAAACGTTGCGGCCGATGCGACCAAATCCGTTGATCGCCACTTTGACAGCCATGTTCATCTCCTGCGGAGGTTT
>CAYGRH010000349.1:0-3571 GCA_964352165.1 uncultured Hyphomicrobiaceae bacterium
AACTGAGTGAACGCGAGCTTTCGTTTGCGAAGAACGTACTGCTTTATGCCCGCCACGCACGCGGGGGGCGGATTGCCGATCCATCGAAAGACCTCAGTTCCTATCTCGACCGCAAACCGCAATTGAAATCTGCAATGGAAGTCCTCGATCGTATCGCTGTTGCAAGCGATCCCGACGCTTACCTTCGCGGCCTCAATCCTTCGCATCTACAATTCAACAAGTTGCGCGAGCAGCTACTGGCCTTGCGCAAAGGTGTGGCGGAGAGGGAGAAAGTCGTCGAAATCCCGGCGGACGGCCCATATCTGAAGCCCGGCAACAGCCACCGCGATGTTGCGCTTATCCGCGAACGGCTCAGTGTTGCCGTGCCTGCAATCGAAGACAAGGACAATCCAGCCGAGTTTTACGACGACGCGCTGGAAGCAGCGATCAAGACGTTCCAGGGTGAAAACGACCTTAGCCAGGATGGCGTTGTCGGAACCCAGACGCGCGCTGCCTTCAATGGCGGCAACGTTGCCGTCAGCGAGGAGATGCTGATCGCGAATATGGAAATGTGGCGCTGGATGCCCGAGGATCTCGGCAACGTCCATGTGATCGCCGCCATTCCGGAATTCCGGGTAAGTGTGTTCAAGGGCGGTCGCGAGATTCATTCCGAGCGCATCATCGCGGGCAAGACCGACAAACAGACGCCGGTATTTTCCGACGAGATGGAAACGATCGTGTTCCACCCTTTCTGGGGCGTGCCGAACTCTATCAAGGTCAACGAACTTTTGCCGACGCTGGCGCGCGGGGGTGACTTGAGCCGCAACGGTCTGCGCCTGCAGAAGAATGGCCGCGATGTCGATCCACGCTCGATTGACTGGTCGCGTGATGATATTCGCAGCTATCACGTTTATCAGCCACCGGGCAGCAGCAACGTGCTGGGCGTCGTGAAGTTCATGTTCCCGAACAAGCATCAGGTCTACATGCACGACACTCCGACCAAGAACCTCTTCAATTCAAAGGTCCGGACCTACAGCCACGGATGTGTGCGGGTCCGCGATCCGGTAAAACTCGCCGAAGTCCTGTTGGAAGCCGATCAGGGCTGGCCGCGCTCGCGGGTTGCCAGCCTCGTCAACGGCGGTCCGCAGAACAATAACGTGAAGCTCGACAGCAAGATCCAGGTGCACACAACGTATTTCACCGCGCGTGTCGACGAGAACGGTGAGCTGCAGTCGTTCCGGGACATCTACGGGCATGAAAAGCGCATTAGGCTCGCGCTGGCCGGCAAATGGGACCAGATCAGCAAAGGACGCGACCACTTGGCGCCGGTCAAAATCGATCGTAGCCGGATTAAATTCGCGCCCAAGACCGATCCTGTGCAGGACTTCTTCAATTCCGTGTTCGGCTTCTGATCCGGGTGGCGCGCACGGTGGCGCGATGAGTTTATGCTCTCACGGCGCGTATCGCTCGCTCATTTCAATGGCGCACACTTCCTGAAGTCGTGGGCGGCGGGCTCATCTTGATCGCGCACACTTCCTGAAGTCGTGGGCGGCGGGGCAGATCGGGCGCGCGGCATTCGCCGCGGGTCGCCTTGCTCCACGGCCCGCAGGGCCGGGGTTGATGCTGACAAATACCGGATTGATGCTTCGTGCGGCTTTGGAAAGTGTCGGCATCACGTAGCAGCAGCGAGATTTCGGCCTGCCATCTTGCCGTCAAATCTGCGGAGCATGCTCTTGATATGCCGCAAGGAATGCGTTGGGGATTAACGTTAAGCGGTTATTAAGACGCGGTGGCGTTTGATTCGGCAGTTTCAGCCGAAGACGGGTCCAGACGGGGGCCTGTGGATTCGCCACCAACCTCACGGGGCACGATCTCTTGTTACTGGGTTTTACCAGGCTCTTGGCAATCGCCGCCATGTCCACCTTGCTGTTCGGTGTGGCTGCCAATGGCGTGTCTGCTGGCCAGGGAAAAGACCGGCGCATCGCGTTTTACAACATCCACAATAAAGAAACGATCGACCTCGTTTATATGCGCAACGGCAAGCGCCTGCCCGAGGCGATGAAGAAGATCGATTGGATCATGCGCGACTGGCGGCGGAACGAATCCACTACTATGTCGCCGGAGCTGATCGACCTGTTGTGGGAGATCCATACCGAGCTCGGTTCGCGAGAACCGATCCACGTCATCTCCGGATACCGCTCGCAGAAAACGAACAACATGCTGCGCAATAACGTGGGTGGGCAAGCCAAGAAAAGCCGCCATATCCTCGGGCTGGCCGCAGACGTTCATTTCCCCGACATTTCCGTCAAACGGCTACGGTATTCTGCGCTGATCCGCGAGCGCGGCGGTGTCGGGTACTATCCAACATCGGCCATTCCGTTTGTCCACGTCGACACGGGGCGTGTTCGCCATTGGCCGCGACTGCCTCGCCAGGAACTGGCCTTGCTGTTTCCAAGCGGCAAGACCAAGCACCGTCCCGCCAGCGGCGGGCCGATTACCAAGCGCGATGTGAAAACCGCGCAGGTGCAGTACGCTTCGCTTGCTGCCGACATTGCAGAATTCCAGCGGTTCCGGACTTCGCCGAGACCACCTGTGCCTGTGCTCGTCGCCGAAAGTTCAATTCCAGCATTTCGGACGACCACGCTTGCAGCAGCGGATCGGATCCCGCCCCCTGCACCAGTCAGAGAGGCGCGTAGGTATCAGCAGGTGGCTTCCCTCGATCCTGTTTCCCTGCCCAGCAATAGCGCTCAGGGGGCTGTACGGCCTGCCATTCCAACGCCTGCTGCGCCGTCACTCGTTTCCACGCCACGCTTGATTGACCGGCCGAAACCATTGAAAGCCGGGCCCAGCGAGAGCGATCGCACTCAACTGGCTGATCTCTTCACACTCGCGTCCTTTATGCCGTTCGCCAATCTGTTCGGTTCGGGCAAGACGGTGACGGGTGAGGAAACACGTCCTCTCACGCAGGCAGAAAGCACAACGGATACCGCTAAGTCTTCGCAGCCGCTGGCGCGCGACGGGCTTGCAGCCGCGCTGAGTGAGGATCGCCGTGCTGCAGGAGGCATGATCGCGGACGGCTCAGAAGAAACCACTCGTTTCGGGTTCCTGCCTCCATCGTCATCGGGCTGGGTGTCGGCACCTGCCTACGATGAAGAGCATCCTGAAGAACTGTACTATCGCCCGTTCCCCGTCGCCCCATTGATGACGGCAACGGCCTCACCGGATGATGCCGCTTTGATCACGATGGTTCACCCGGATGTGGCCAGTACGCTCGATTTCATCGACGACGAAGGCAGCGTGCTGCCAATGCAGTTCACGCCGGGCCATCAGATGGCTGCTATTCTTTGGAGCCGCGAGTTTTCCGGCACTGCGATTAAATCGGGGCAGGCCCTGGTCAGCGAGCGCAACGGGACCGACAAAAGCCCGCTGCCCAACCGCTCCGTCCGGACGTCGATGCGCTGATTGGGCTAAACGCCGAAGTGCGCGCGTGACGGTCGCATGGGCAATCACGGTTTTGGCGTTTTGCGCGGCTTTTTCTCTTTAGGTTTGTCGGTACCGCCGCACTCTACAGGCTTTCCGGTGTCGCTGGATA
>CAYGRH010000350.1:0-3559 GCA_964352165.1 uncultured Hyphomicrobiaceae bacterium
GCAGCGGGCTTCGATCTTGTCGCCCACCGCCGCTTTACGGAATGGTCAACACTGACGCTGCGACGCCGGACGCACAAGCGGGCTGCCGCTTTAAAACGATCGCCCGCCCGCTTTTCCTGAAGTTCGATGTCGCGGGCAAAAGCTCACCCAGGGTAAAGCCATTGGAACCAATGCCCTCCCGTAAAGCCAACCCTTTAGCCTCTAGATAAAATAGTTTGGCGCAACGTTGGGAAGCTGACGCAACCGCGCGATGTCTTCGGGCGAATGTCCCAGCTCGCGAAGCTGCTCATCGCTGAGCTTCTTCAAGGCTTCAACAACAACCGGCATCACCCGAGCTGTCCGCGACGCTACAATTGCATCCATAACGCGACCGAAAAATCCGCGCGTGCGCGCATCTGCCGGCGTGGTATGAAACCCGTCGGCTGTCCATGCGAGAAAGCTCATGTTCTCTCCAATCATGTAGTGTATTCAGCTGATCGGGCGGCTTAAGCCTGTCTCCGGATCAGCGACTGTTCCAAAGGTAAGCGCTTCACACCCGCCTCACCAGACGCCATGCTGCATCGCAGCAATGCGTATCGTGCATGAACCGATTTCATGTCGAATAGTGCACGGACAAACCTCTCCGGCCCAACTCGAACGCCCGCTCAAGAAGCAGTCGACCGCCACTGAACTAATCAGGACTCCGATGTATCAGAACTTCGAAGACGACACCGATCCCGCCAAGTCCAGACAGCGTGTCGAAACCCTTCGCAAGGATATGCAGCGCATCGGAATCGACGTCTATTTGGTGCCGCGAGCCGATGAGTATCAGGGCGAATACGTGCCGGCAGCAGCCGAGCGTCTCAAATGGATTTCCGCCTTCAGCGGATCGGCCGGCATGGCGGCAATCGGCGCCAATCGCGCAGCCGTTTTTGTCGACGGCCGCTACACGGTGCAAGCCAAGACGCAGGTCGACACCGAACTGTTCGAAGTTCGACAGCTCAACCCATCGTCGTTGATCGAGTGGCTCACCGAAGCCATGCCTGCCAAATCGAGCGTCGGTATCGACCCGCGCCTCATGACTATCCGCCAGTTCACATCCCTGAAGACGCAACTCGCAGCAAAGTCGATCACTCTTAAAACCGTTTCAAAAAACCTGATCGATACTCTCTGGGCCTGGGAGGGCAACCGGCCCGAACCGCCCGCCGGAGACATCATCGTTCAGCCGCTCGAATTTGCAGGCCAGCCGCCGAAGGAAAAGATCGCAGCGCTCCAGGCAATCCTGCGCTCCGACGGTCAGGACGCGATGGTGCTGACCCAGCCCGATTCAATCTGCTGGCTGTTTAACATCCGCGGCAGCGACGTTGCCCACAACCCAGTCGTCCTGGCCAACGCCATTCTCCCGCGAACGGGAAAACCAACCCTGTTCCTTTCGCCCAATCGCCTGACCAAGCCGGTCAAGGCCCACCTGAAATCGATTGCAGCGGTGCGCGATCCTTCCGAACTGGGAGCGCAACTTGCGATACTGAAGTCAGAGAAAAAGCGCGTCCGTCTCGATCCCGCTAGCGCCTCCGTCTGGTTCGAAAACAAGTTGCGCAAGCGCGTCATCATCCCCGGTCCCGATCCATGCACACGCTTGAAGGCGATCAAGAACGAATCCGAAATTGCGGGCTCCCGCGCAGCCCATCATCGCGACGGCATCGCCGTTACCCGCTTTCTCGCGTGGCTCGATGCGACGGCAACATCTCAATCCCTGGATGAAATCACAGCCGTTCGAAAGCTGGAGGAGTTCCGTATCCAGACAGGAGAACTGCGCGAGATCAGCTTCGACACGATTGCCGGATCAGGCCCCAACGGGGCTATCGTCCACTATCGCGTCTCAACGAAAACCAATCGCAAGTTGAAACGCGGCGAACTGTTCCTTGTCGATTCCGGAGCGCAATACCAGGACGGCACGACGGACATCACACGAACGATTGCCATCGGCACGCCGACGGCCGAAATGTGCGACCGCTTCACCCGCGTGCTGCAAGGGCATATCGCAGTGGCCACCGCCCGCTTCCCCGTCGGAAGCCGTGGCGTCGAACTCGATCCGTTCGCGCGCCGTGCGCTTTGGCAGACCGGCCTCGATTACGATCACGGAACGGGCCACGGCGTCGGAAGCTATCTGTCAGTCCACGAAGGCCCCGCCTCGATTTCACGCGCGGGAATGGTGCCGCTGGAAACGGGCATGATCCTGTCGAACGAACCCGGCTACTACAAGGAAGGCGCCTACGGCATCCGCATCGAAAACCTCGTGCTGGTGACACCGCCCGCCGTTCCGAAAGGCGGCGACCGCCCGATGCTGGGGTTTGAAACGCTCACACTCGCCCCGATCGATCGAAGGCTCATTTTGACGAAGTTACTGACACCGGCCGAACGCGAGTGGATCAACGCCTACCACGCAAACGTAGAAAAGGCGCTGACCCAGGAACTCGACCCCGCGACCCGCAAATGGTTGAAGGCCGCCTGCGCACCGCTGTGAAAACCCAGCACGGACCAGCCTCACGCATCCGCGATGAGCGCCAGCCATTCATCCTCGCTGAGCACGGCAACGCCCAGCTCTTGCGCTTTTGTGAGCTTCGAACCGGCTTCCGCTCCCGCAACCACAAAATCGGTCTTCTTTGAAACGGAGCCCGAAACTTTCGCGCCCAGTCGCTCCGCCTGCGCCTTGGCTTCCGACCGGCTGAGTTTTTCCAGCGAACCCGTGAAGACAACCGTCTTGCCCGACACCGGCGACTCCTGCGTCACCGGACGCTCAAAAGTCTCGACCGTGACCTGATCCAAAAGTTCAAAAAGCGCCTTGGTGTTGTGCTCTTCCGCAAAGAACTCGGCGATCGCCTCGGTCG
Organism: uncultured Hyphomicrobiaceae bacterium; assembly: GCA_964352165.1. Classification (GTDB taxonomy): domain Bacteria; phylum Pseudomonadota; class Alphaproteobacteria; order Rhizobiales; family Hyphomicrobiaceae; genus CAYGRH01. The sequence continues at coordinate 2,868 of CAYGRH010000350.1, forward strand.
CCACGTCTCCGATGCCATCGAGGGAAGCAAACTCGATGAAAGCTTCGCCCGGAAACTCCCCGCTGGCCTGCGTCGCGCTTTCGATCAAACCTTCAACGTCACGGAAACCATCGCTCAAAGCACCGGCAGCACGCGCCGAAACGATCTTCAATTGCACCAGGCAGTCAGCTAGCGCCGCGCTGCTGTTGGCCAGTTGCCGCAAAGCTTCCGCCTTGCTGACAGATGCGCGGATAGCCGATTGAGCCGTCTTCACGCCCACACCCGGCAACGCCAAAAACCGGCGGTACTCGGGACCAGGTCGCGCCTGCGCCGCGGCGTGTGCTGCATCCTTGAAGGCATCGAACGTGCCGTAGGCCCTGGCAAGGTCACGCGCTGTCGTCTCACCGATATGCCGGATACCCAATGCATAGATGAACCGGTCGAGCGCAATTTTGCGCCGCGCGTCGATGGCCGCAAACAGCTTGTCGACGGACTTTTTTCCAAAGCCTTTCTTGTCTTCCAGCTTTTCGTCCCAGCCAGCGTTACGATCCGCCAGCGTGAAGATGTCAGCAGGCGTTTTGATGCGCCCCTCATCGAAGAAAAGATCGACCTGCTTCTCGCCCAATCCTTCGATATCGAAGGCAAGCCGCGACACGAAATGCTTGAGCCTCTCTTTTGCCTGTGCAGGGCAAATCAGACCGCCCGTGCAGCGG
>CAYGRH010000351.1:0-3558 GCA_964352165.1 uncultured Hyphomicrobiaceae bacterium
TCGATGTCCCGTTTGTCATCGTCGCGGGAAGCGTTGAGCGGGTGAAGGACAACCCGACCGTACAGCTCGCGTTGGCAGCCGTATTCGGATTGGAGAGCGTCACGGTGAAGGTGTGAAGCTGGTCGGCAACGGCTGTCGGGTTATACGCGGGCGTAACGACCGTGCTCGTCCCGCCGCTGATGATCGTGGCGTTCGCTCCGTTGAGAGTGCACGCAGCAAACGCCGGCAGGCAGGTCGCAGCCATCACGATAGCGCATACAAAGAGCGCTGAGAGCCAGTCTGTCAGGCCGCCACGAATGAAACGAATGATCCGTGCTTCAGACATATCAGGTTGCCCCCGCCGGTTTCAAAGTTCCTGCCCGAACCAGACCGTCCGTACCTTCTGGAACCCGTAGTTCAAATCGCGTTGGACTGCCGTCGGTTGCAGCTTCGAAGATCCAGTTGCCAGGTGCCAGGCCCTCGGCTGCAAACTTTCCCGCGGCATTCGTAAAGAATGGGATGCGGCGATCCGGGGTGCTCTTCTGGTAGGCGTCGCCGCTGATCAGCGCGACCGGCTCTCCGTCGTGGCCTGCCAGCACGCCATAAACTGTGACAGAAAAGTCCGAGCCGACTTCAAGCACATGCCCGCTTTGATAAGGCGCAGCGAGGTCGAACGCGCCCGCCCCCAGGCTGTAGCCGATTGGGAGGTCCTCGACATCGATGGGCACCGTGTAGTCGGTGTAGACCGGGATGCGCGAGACAAGCGCGGGCCCCCAGCCGTCGGTATGCGCGCTGACGACATCGCCGGACAGGACATCGACACGCTTGCCCGCAAGGCTCGAGTGCGGTTCGACGATCGCAAACGCATCCCCCTTGACCGGCGCGCCGATGGCAACGTGACCGTCTGCAAACGCAATCGCCGTGCCCGCGCGCAGGCTGGTGCGCTGCTCGGTGATGGCCGGTTGGAACTTCCCCCAGCCAAGTCCTTCCGAGCCCGCCCGGTGAGCAACCTGAACGTCCGCGCGATTGCCGAAATAACTGACCGTGCCATTGGCCGAACCGCGCTCGTCGTATCCCGACCGGTAGACATCGACGCTTGTGGCCCAACGCCCAACGCCGCGTCCATCATCGCGCTGTGCCGACATCGTGATGGTGTCGTTGAGCGTGTCATATGTGGTCGAGATCCTGGTGGCATCATCTGGCCGCAGATAAACGCGTGCAGCGACCCGGAACTCTCCGCCGTCACCGTCACTGTTCACCGTCGGATGCCGCAGCAGGAACTCGTTCGAATACCCGACCGTCACGCTGGCTGACGCCGCTCCTCCGAGTGACGTCGACAGCGAAAGATCAAGCCCATAGCGGTCCGTGCTGACCGTAAACGGCGTCACGATCACTGGGTTATCGGAAGCAAACTGGTAGCGGCCCGAAACGGTGGCGGCAACGCCAGGTGCAATCGATGTCACATAATTTCCCGTCAGCCGCAGCCAATAGGGATACTGCGGATACAAGATTCCATCGGCCGTCAGCAGATATTCACCCGGAGTACGAAAATCATCGCTCTGGTATGTCGCCGTCAGGTAGGCGCTGTCACGCTGTCCCGTGTAGTGGCTTGCAGGCCCTTCAAATCCCGAAAGCGACCAGGAGGCAGTCGTAGCGAAACCGACGCCCCGGTCGCTGTAGCTGAGTGCAGGTTCAAATCCGAAAGCCCCCCAGGGCGTTGCCATGAACAGTCCAAGGCCACCCATCTGCACACTGGCGTCTGCCTGGAAATGTGCTTCGCCCGTCACTTCGTCGGTCAGACCCGACCGGATGAATGCCGTGCCGAAATAGTCGTCGTCGCGATAGCTGCGCGCGCCATCAACCAGCGCTGAAGGTACGCCCGCGGCAATCGCCCATTCCGATTGTCCTTGAGCCAACAGGTTGTGATCGAAGAATTGTGTAAAGCTGACGGTCTGCTGGCTGCCGGTATCGTCCGTAATGACGAGATCGACCTCATTTGCCCCGACGCCCAACGGCAGGTCGCGCAGATTGTAACTTCCCGGCCTCAGCGAGAACCGCCGCAGGATCGACCCGTTGACGACAACGTCGACGTCGGACGGGCGCACGATCTGGAACGACCTGCTACCCGTCGGCCGCACGTTTTCTCCAGGAGCAAGTTTCCTGTTCGATTTTTCAACCGAAACACCAAGCACCGAAGGTGAATTCTGGATCGATGTGCCAAGAGTATCGGTATCGCCAAGTTGAACGCGCACGCGGTCTTCGGGCCGGTCATACACGATGCGCGTGGCCCGCCGCTTGAACCCTTCCTGATGGCGATAAACACACACCGCATCGGTTGGACAGGAGGTGAAATCGACAGCCCCCTCGTAGACGGCATCATTCTCCAGGACGATCCCACCGGCGCGCAAAACCCCCTGCAGGTCGAACCGTAAGCCGGTGTCCTCCCGCCCGTAGTTTACCGAACCCTCACTGCCAGAATTCCAGATGTGATCGACACCGCCGAGAATATTGAGATAGCCCGAAACCGCGGCAGGCGTGGCTGCAACGGAACTGGCGCTGCGCTGACGGTGTCCGCCCATGCTGATGTCGGTCACGCCGCGTTGTTCGAAGGCCGGTTCGAAGGCGAGCACGAGCAGGTTCGTGTCGAAGCGCACGTTGAAGCCAGCAGCCTGGAGGTCCGATATGCCGACGTCCCCTTGGTCGCCGCCTACGGCGTTGAGGCGCGCAATGGCTTCATCGTCGAGCGTTTTCGATAATAGTTCGGCGAGTTTGCGCTTGGGGATGAGAACGGCATCGGCAGGATCGATCCGCAAGACGATGTCGCCGAGATCGTCCGGCCCGTCCTTCAGCGGAACCGGAAGCTGGATCGTCCGCCCGGTGGTGTTAAGGCGCGGCTCGCTACTGGCAACGGGCGGGCCTTCTTGAGCGAGTGCTGTTCCGGCCGGCAGGACCATAAACGCGGGCAATATTGCCAGCGTTATGGCAAGGCTCAAGCCAGGCAATCCTAAAACGCCGAAAGGCCCGGCTTTCGCCAGGCCGAGCGTTGCAGGATTGTGCGCGCCTCGGTCCAAATTATGGGCCCTCGAAAGCCCCTGGCACGATGCCGGGGGCGAAAAAGTCTCACCTCCGGGTTGGGTCGAACGACAAACTGGCCTGAAGGCGGTCGGCGTTAGCCGGCAGGCGAACTGGCAACACGAACTTGCGTCGTTTCCCAGGCTGGACGAGACCGATACCGATCTTCTGCTGAAGTTCTCCCGGGGGGATCGACATCGACCAGCCCGGCCCGGAAAGCTGCAGCGTGCTCTTCGTCAACAGTGCGTGGACATGCGAAGGGTTTTGCACCGTGATCATTGGAAAGCGCTGGCCCGACTTGTCGGCGATGACGCCGGCACCAACGAGCGAAAGTGCGGGCAGGCCGCGCGGAGGGGCCACGTTGACGAGCGCGCCGAAGCTCATGGCAACCTGAATGCCGCTTCTGCCCTTCGGCATGCGTACCGGCACCTGGGCGATGTTGACGATGAAGCTCTGGCTTTCGGCGAGCATCGGTTCGCCCACCCACTGCAGGCGGAACACCTGGGT
>CAYGRH010000352.1:0-3548 GCA_964352165.1 uncultured Hyphomicrobiaceae bacterium
GATGGGGGTGCGGCAGATTTTCTCACATTCGGCAATGAACGTGGACCCATCGGCAGCATCACGCACCGCAGCCGTCGCGATGGCCTTCATAACGGTCACATCGAGCCGGTCAGCAAGCGCACGAAATCTTCGCAGCGCCCGATAAGCGCGTTCTGATGCCTGCTTACCGATGCGTCCGGTGGCAGCCACGGGACGCCCCAGCCCACACAGCTCTTTTTCGTTGAACAAAGGCGTGGAGGCGCGAACGGCGCCCTCGTAGACGACGAGCCTTATCGAGTTCGACCCGATATCGATTATGCCGACGGGATCTAGTTCCACGAAGCGGCCGCGTTCCTCTAACCGCTGGGTCAACACTGTCTCGGCCGCCCCTTGCCTAAAGTGTGATCTTTCCCGGCTCAACCGCGAGCACGAGAATCGGAATCATTCTCTAGGTGGACTTAGCCATCTTAAACCGTCGCGGAAAATCCTTTTCCAAGGCTTGTCCACGGCCCGATAGGCTGGGGTTGGTCATGAAGTACTCATGCGCATTGAAGGCTTCCTCCCCATCCTTTGGCACAATACGCTTTGAAGAGCCATCCGACATGATCCGCCAGCTCTGTTGGTTATCGGCAAGATTGGCAACCATGATCTGGTTGAGCACCTGCTCATGCGCTGTAGGGTTCTTGATCGGCGTCATGGCCTCCACACGCCGGTCGAGGTTGCGCGGCATCATATCCGCGGAGCTGATGTAAACGGCAGCGTTCGGCGAAGGCAGACCTTCACCATTGCCGAAGCAATAGATCCGCGAGTGTTCCAGGAAGCGGCCGATAATCGACTTCACCCTGATATTGTCGGACATGCCCGGCACGCCCGGCCGCAGACAACAGATGCCACGGATAATCATTTCGACTTTTACGCCAGCCTGGCTCGCCTCATAAAGGGACTCGATGATCTGCTTATCGACAAGCGAGTTGAGCTTCATCCAGATGGCGCCGGGCCGCCCAGCTTTCACATGCGCAATTTCTTCGTTGATGTGCTTTAGCATCTGCTTGCGGATGCCATTCGGGCTTGCAGCCATTAACTCGAGGTCGGCTGGCTCGCCATATCCGGTCACGAAGTTCAACACCTTCGTCACATCGCGTGCGATCGTCGGATCGTCTGTAAAAAGCGAGATGTCGGTATAAACCCGCGCGGTCTGCGGATGATAGTTGCCTGTCCCGATATGGCAGTAGGTCGCCAGCCCGTCGGCTTCCCGCCTGACGATGATGCCGAGCTTGGCGTGCGTCTTCATTTCGAAGAACCCGTAGACGACATGAACGCCCGCGTTTTCAAGATCGCGCGCCCAGCGGATGTTTGCGGCTTCATCGAACCGCGCCTTGAGCTCGACGACCGCGGTCACCGACTTACCGGCTTCCACCGCATCCTTCAGCGCCTGCACGATCGGGCTGTCACTCGAAGTCCGGTAGAGCGTCCACTTGATCGCCATGACGTTGGGATCAGCAACGGCTTGTCTCAGGTACTGCACGACGACATCGAAGGATTCGTAGGGGTGGTGCACCACGAAGTCCTTGGCCTTGATCGCCGCAAAGACATCGCCGTCGAACTGCCGAACCCGTTCGGGATACCTGATGTTGAATGAACTGAACAACAGGTCGGGGCGATCCTGCACAATCAACTGCGAGGTATCGGCAAGCCCCAGCAACCCTTCCTTGACGAACACCGTTTCCGGGCCGACTTCCAACTCGCGCACCACGAACTTTCGCAGCACTTCGGGCATCCGCGCATCAAGTTCGAGCCGGATCACATGACCGCGCCGACGCCGCTTCAATATCCGCTCAAACGTGGCAACGAGATCTTCGGCTTCTTCCTCAAGCTCGATGTCGCTGTCGCGGAGGACGCGGAAGGCACCCTGGGCCTGCACCGTAAAGCCGGGAAACAGCATGCCGATGAACATGCCGATGACAATCTCGACCTGAATAAACCGGAACGACTTGGGATCTTCCGGCCCGCCACGCAGCCGAATGAACCGGCGCAACTGGCTTGGAATGGGGATAAGGCCCGTCATCGTCTTGCCGTCGCGCGGTCTGTTGAGCTGCACGGCGATCGTCAAACCCTTGTTGACGATGAACGGAAACGGATGAGCGGGATCGGCAGCAATCGGCGTCAACACCTGAAAGATGTCGTCGAGAAAGAGTTTCTCAAGCCACGTCAACTCGTCATCACTCAGTTGATCCGGCTCGATGATGGTGATGCCGGCCGTCGCCATCTCTTTGCAAAGAGCGCTCCAGCAACTCTGCTTCGTCTGCACCAGCCCGGCCGCAAAGGTATTGATGGCTGCCAACTGCTGCGCCGGTGTCAATCCATCCTGCGACAACGTCTGAACGCCGTTCAGCACCTGGCCGTGAATGCCGGCAGCGCGCACCATGTAGAATTCATCAAGGTTCGACGCGGAGATCGACAAAAACCGCAGGCGCTCAAGCAGCGGATGGCGCTCGTTCATGGCCTCTTCCAGAACGCGCAGGTTGAATTGCAACCAGGAAAGCTCCCGATTGTAATAACGCTCCGCCCCTTCAGGAGGGGTTGGATTATCGTGCGCCACGGCTTTCGTGGCACGGCCCTTGGCAGCAGCCATGCTCGGTCCTTGGGTTCGAATCAAACCAACTTCAATAGAGGGGTTGTTGGATTACCGTATGATGACACTGGCTCAACGTGCTTAATTTGCAGTGAAAATTCAACTCAGTCGGCCATACTTTCAAGTACAGTCTGCGCGAGTTGCCGCGTCACCTTGCGCCGCATGGCAAGTGCTCGTTTATCGATATTCTCAACGATATCGCCAGCCGCTTTCATAGATCGCTCCATCCTGAGCGCAATAAAACTGACGACCTGCGGATCGACAACGAGTTGCCGGTCGGAGAATAGCTTGACGAGCACGACCCGCAACAGTTGCTCGTCAGGTGCCTCAATGGCAACGACCGGCAGAGCCCTGAGTCGGGAGCGCAGGTCGGGAAGCCCGATTTCAAGTACCCCAGGCGCTGCCTTCGAGGTCAAAAGAATGGTCATTTTCTCCTGGCGCGCGACATTCAGCAGGTGAAACAGAACGCGCTCGTCGCCAATACCCTGGTCGAGATCCTCTACGACCAACGCACGCGCCGCCTTCAGTCTTGCGATCGTTTCATCATTCAACTTTGAAGCTGCCACCTCACTGGCGTTCGAGCGCAACCGCCAGACGTTGGCCAGATGGCTCTTGCCGCAGCCGGAAGACCCCGTGACCACGGCAGCCCAGTGAGGCCAGTCGGGCCAAGTGTCCACCAACTCCACGGCCATCGCGTTCGCGGAGCTGACAAGAAAGTCCTCTGCTTCCAGCGCGTGCCGGTGCGGCAGATCGAAAACGAGCTGAGTTGGCTCGGTGGTCATGACAAACTGCGTCCGGATCTTTGAATTTGGATCATCGTCGGTAAATCGCCGTCAACTGCTAAGCGTATCGAACGAGTGCACGCCCTCTCTTGCGACACCCAATTTGATGTCCCACCATCGCTGCTGATACCGGCCAATTACGTCAGCCTTTCGGG
>CAYGRH010000353.1:0-850 GCA_964352165.1 uncultured Hyphomicrobiaceae bacterium
GATAGTTCAGCGTCTTCTTTGGCTGGAAGAAATAGCGCATCGTCAGGAAGAACGCCGAAACGAATTCCGTCAGAAAGAGGGATTTGACGGCCTGGGCTGTGCTCATGTCATCAGGTCCTTTCTCTTTCACGTTTTCTCAAGTTCGGCTTGGCTGATTGAGCCAAGCCCTAAGGTTTCAATCGTCACGCGGCAATCATCGGTCCGGCGACATAGCCCACGATGGGAAACAGGATGAGATCGGTGATCGCCACCATCCGCAAGATGCCTGCCGTCCGGCGCTTTTCCGGCGTGGCCCCGAAGCCTTCCAGCCGTGATGCGATGGCGCGAAGACTTGCATAACCCATCAACCCGAAGACGGCTCCGACAATCGCGCCGATAAGTGCCGGGCTCATACCAGCCCTCCAAACTGCAGGACGCCTGCAACGAGCACAACCATTAGCAGCGACAACGGCAGGAACACCTTCCAGCCAAGCCGCATCAACTGATCGTAGCGATAGCGCGGCACCATCGCCTTGACCATTGCAAACATGAAGAAGACGAACACGGCCTTGGCTATGAACCAGAAGATACCGGGGATCCAGTTTAGCGGGGCGATGTCGATGATCGGCAGCCAACCGCCCATGAACAAAAGGGCTGTTAGCGCGCACATGGTGGTGATGGCGACGTATTCGCCCAGCATGAACAGCAGGTAAGGCGTTGAGGCATATTCGACCATGTAACCGGCGACGAGTTCGGATTCGGCTTCCGGAAGGTCAAAGGGTGGCCGGTTTGTCTCGGCCAGCGCCGAAATGAAGAAGACGACGAACATCGGGAACAACGGCAGCCAGTACCAATCGAGGAACGAGTTGGG
>CAYGRH010000353.1:860-1759 GCA_964352165.1 uncultured Hyphomicrobiaceae bacterium
CCGAGATAGCTGCCGATGCCGGTCTTCTGGGCATTGACGATATCTGTCAGGTTCATTGACCCGACGCAGAGAATGACCGTGATGATCACGAGGCCGATGGAAACCTCATAGGAGACCATCTGGGCTGCCGAGCGCAGCGAACCCATGAACGGGTACTTCGAGTTCGAAGCCCAGCCACCCATGATGATGCCGTAGACGCCAAGCGATGAGATTGCCAGGAGGTAGAGCACGCCGACGTTGAGGTCGGAGATCACCCATCGGCCCCAGCTGTCCTCGTTGAACGGAATGACCGCCCAGGCGGCCAGCGCGCAGGCGGAGGTCGCCATTGGCGCGAGCAGGAAAACCGTTTTATCGGCACTGGCGGGAATGAGCGGTTCTTTGAAGACGAATTTCAGAAAGTCGGCGAAGGACTGCAGCAGGCCGAACGGACCGACAACGTTGGGGCCCTTGCGCATTTGCACGGCCGCCCAGACCTTGCGGTCCATGAGCAGAAGGAACGCGATGACCAGCAACAGGCCGACGAGCACCACTAGGCTCAGCCCTACCGTGATCGCGAGCCAAATGCCATATTCGATAATCGTGTCGATCGTGCTCTGTTCCATGCTCGCCAATCTGCGCCAGCTATTTCGTTCGTGACGTGTCTATTCCAATTCCAACGCCCGTTGGGATCGGTGCCGCCCCTTGTGTTACGGCGCGGGACAACGGCAGATCCGGGCCCACACCTTTTCATCATGCTCTAGGCCGTCGGCAGTCCTGTCGCCAACCGGTCAGTTCGTCTACTTCATTCCCGCTCACGTCCCTGATCGCCAGTTTTGCCGCGATTTCTATTCCGCTGCCGAAAGGTTTGGTGCGCGTCCGGCCGCTGCCTTCAGCGCGCTCATCTCGGCCATGATCGAAGA
>CAYGRH010000353.1:1769-3537 GCA_964352165.1 uncultured Hyphomicrobiaceae bacterium
GAAGAGGCTCGCGCGATTGGGTTCGTCAGATAAAAATCCCGGATCGCAGCTGCGAACGGCGCGGCATCGATAGAACCTGAGCGGCTTGCGAGTTTGGCCACACCATCATCCTGGGCGTGGGACACAGCGTCGATCTGCTGCAATTGCGGCGCGGACTTGTACATCGCAGCACGCAACGCTTGCAGGTTGTCGAAGGGAAGCGTCTTGCCTGCGGCCTGCGACAACGCGCGCAGAATGGTCCAATCCTCTTTGGCCTCGCCGGGCGGGAAAACGGCTTTCGCGGTCATCTGCACGCGGCCTTCGGTGTTGGCGTACGTCGCGCTTTTCTCCGTGTAGGCCGAACCTGGCAGAATGACGTCGGCACGATGCGCGCCGGCATCGCCATGGCTGCCTTGATAGATGACGAACGTTTCTCCCAGTGGTTCCATGGCGAATTCATCCGCGCCCATCAGGTAAAGCACGTCGAGCCTGCCCTGGCCGGAGGCGGCAATCATTTCAGCCGTCGAGAGGCCGCCGTCGCCCGGGACAAGCCCGAGATCGAGACCCGCAACTCTGGCCGCCGCGGTATGGAGGACGTTGAAGACCTGCCATCCCTCTTCGGTGCCTGATTGCGCCATCTGTGCGATGTTTGCTGCCAGCGCGAGGACTGCGGGCGCGTCGGATCTAGTGGTTGCTCCCGCACCTATGATGACCAGCGGCGCTTTGGCGTCGCGAAGGGTTTTGGCAAAGCCGTGCTTGTCGTCGGCAATGTCGCGAAGCGAGCCGGGCCCAGCGCCGATGTGTTCATAGGGGTAGCCGAGATCTGCGCGTTCTCCGACGACTGCGATGGAAAGCCCGCCTTTTACGGCGTTGCCCTGACGCCAACGCTTGCGGATGCGGGCGTTCAACACCGCCGCTTCAAGTCGCGGGTTGGAGCCGATCAGCAGGATTGCATCGGCCGCATCGATGGCTTCGATGGTCGCGTTGAAAATGTAGCTGGAGCGGCCCAGCGACGGGTCGAGGGCTTCGCCGGGCTGACGGCAATCGATGTTTTTCGAACCCAGCGCATCCATCAAGGATTTGAGGGCAAACATTTCTTCCGCACCTGCCAGATCGCCGGCAATCGATCCGATGCGATCCGGGCTGGCCGCTGTCATCTTGTCTGCGGCAAGCGCCAGCGCATCGGCCCAGCTTGCCGGCTGCAGGCGCCCTTCGACGCGAATGTAGGGTGTATCGAGCCGCTGCGTCTTCAGGCCATCCCAGACATGGCGGGTCTTGTCGGAAATCCACTCTTCGTTCACGGCGTCGTTGTTGCGCGGCAGGATGCGCATGACTTCGCGGCCACGGGTATCGACGCGGATGTTTGAGCCCAGCGCGTCCATCACGTCGATGGATTCGGTTTTGTTGAGTTCCCAGGGGCGCTGGTTGTGGGCCCATGGCCGATGCGTCAGCGCGCCGACCGGGCAAAGGTCGTTGACGTTGGCTGACAGCTCCGAAAGCATTCCGTTTTCGAGGTAGGTGGTGATTTCGGCGTCTTCGCCGCGACCGGCCAGGCCCAGTTCCTCGACGCCTGCGATCTCCGTCATGAAGCGGACGCATCGGGTACAATGAATGCAGCGGGTCATGAACGTCTTGATCAGAGGGCCTAGGTATTTTTCCTCTACTGCGCGCTTGTTTTCCTGGTAGCGCGACCCGCCGACGCCGAACGCCATGGCCTGGTCCTGCAGATCGCACTCACCGCCTTGGTCGCAGATCGGGCAATCCAGCGGGTGGTTGATCAGCAGGAATT
>CAYGRH010000354.1:0-3535 GCA_964352165.1 uncultured Hyphomicrobiaceae bacterium
TTCGATTACAGGTGCTATGCGCGATTCCGTCGGCGCGGTCAGCCCCAAGCAGGTGCGGTTTGAGGGCCTGTCTGTGCCGGTTGGGCCGTTCTTCAACAGTTGGTTGAACAAAAAGGCCCTAAACCGCGTGAAACGCGGTGCAGTCGGCGGCATAGTGCAGGTGGTACGGGGCGTGATGTTGCGCGTGCCTAGGCGGCGAATTGGGTTTTCCGGGATGCGTCTGCGGGGCCTATGCCGTTCATGTCGCGTCGATTGCGTGAATCGCGGTTTTGGGCGTACACCCAGTGGCAATGGCGGGCCAGCAGACAGGTTTGTTGCGATTCAGAGCGCGCCGACAGCACCGAGGTTGGAATGGCGCAGGGTCGCAAGAAGGGCAAAATGCGCAATAGCCCAGGCAAATCAACCGGGTTGCCTGTGTTGCCGGAGGGGGAGGATCGCAACCGTGCCAACGGCACGGCGTGCAGACCCAGTGGCAGAAGCGAACAAAAACAGACGCGAGGAACAGACATGGCGCGGCGTTATTTTGGTACGGATGGTATCCGCGGTTTGGCAAACAAATCGCCGATGACTTCGGAAGTCGCGCTGAAGGTCGGCATGGCGGCTGGCAAGGTATTTCAGCAGGGCAATCACAATCACCGGCACCGCGTCGTGATCGGCAAGGATACGCGCCTGTCCGGCTACATGCTGGAAGCGGCCCTGATGTCGGGCTTTACGAGCGTAGGCATGGATGTATTTCTGCTGGGGCCGATGCCAACACCAGCGGTTGCCATGCTGACGCGCTCGCTGCGTGCGGACCTTGGCGTGATGATTTCGGCGTCCCACAATCCCTATCACGACAACGGTATCAAGCTGTTTGATCCGGACGGCTTCAAGTTGTCAGACGATATGGAAAAGCGGATCGAGGACATGATCGATTCGGATACGCGCGAGCTTCTTGCCAGTGCGGATGCCATCGGCCGGGCGACGCGGGTTGAAAGCGCACAGGAACGCTACATCGAATACGCCAAGCGGACGCTGCCGCGGAACCTGCGGCTGGATGGCTTGCGTATCGTGATCGATTGCGCCAACGGGGCCGGTTACAAGGTCGCGCCTGAGGCGTTGTGGGAGTTGGGTGCGGAAGTCATCAAGGTCGGCGTCGAACCCAACGGACGCAATATCAACCTCAAGTGCGGATCGACCGCACCGGATGCGTTGATTGACAAGGTTCGTGAAGTGCGTGCCGATATCGGGATCGCGCTTGATGGGGACGCGGATCGCGTTGTCATCGTCGATGAAACCGGTCACATCGTAGACGGCGATCAGTTGATGGCGGTGATTGCCGAGAGCTGGAACCGCCGTGGCCGGCTGGCTGCTGGCGGTATCGTCGCGACGATCATGAGCAACCTCGGGCTTGAGCGTTATCTGCAAGATATCGGGCTTGCCATGGTGCGCACGCCCGTGGGCGACCGCTATGTCGTCGATCACATGCGCAAGCACGGCTACAACGTCGGCGGTGAGCAGTCCGGCCATATCGTGTTGTCTGACTTTACGACAACGGGCGACGGGCTTGTCTCGGCGCTGCAGGTGCTGGCCGTCTGCGTTTCAACGGATAAGCCGGTGTCGGAAGTCTGCGCCCGGTTCCAACCTTTGCCGCAGCTTCTACAGAACGTGCGCTATCAGGATGGCCGGCCGCTGGAAAACGATGCCGTGTTAAAGGCTATCGAGGCTGGCAAAACGCGCCTGGGTAATTCGGGGCGTCTTGTTATCCGGCCATCGGGCACGGAACCTGTCATTCGCGTCATGGCGGAAGGCGATGACGAATCGCTGGTCGCTCTCGTGGTTGGTGACATCTGCGAAGCGGTGCGGGTTGCGGCCCAGGCTGCATGAAGTTGTGTGGCGTTCCGCCCATTGTGCATGACGTTGTGCGGCTTCCCGCACGGGCTGCTTAATTTTCATTAACGAATTTGATGTTCCGCAGCGGCTGGCGCTTTAGGGCGGCGGTCCGCTGTGTCGCGGCTGCCTCTTCGCGCACAACTGTCTTATGGCGGAACGCGAGTTAAGCCTCCTTTAAGTCTTCTCATCGATAGTCCCTTGAGCAGGTTTGGTTCTGTTTGAATCGATCCGGCAGGCTCGGCCTGCTCCACCTGCTCGATGCAGAGGCTGATTCACGATTTCGATTGAAGCAACAGAGCTTCAATCTCAACCGATCAGGCTCCAGACGAGAAGTTTGCGTCTTTGTGTTCGGTAGCGTCGTTCATTGTGGGACGGCCAGACCGCGTCAGTACCTGTTGCTTTACGAACCAAGGGACTGTCATGAACACCTTTCGCGGCGCACTTTCGCTCGCCTCCTTGCTGGTTTCCGCTGCCGCCGTTTTTCCGGTCGGCGCGAGCGCTGCTGATCTTTACGGCGCGCAGGGCTATACGCCCATGCCGGTCACATCGACCGCGCCCGCATTCTATTTCCGACTGGATGGCGGGTTTGCGGGATACGACGAGCCGGCTGTCTATCAGTCCGGTATCCGGGGAACCGGGGACACGGACATTGACGGCTCATGGGGCATCGGCGGTGGTGCCGGGTACTACTTCACAAAGAACATCCGCGCTGACGTGACGGTTGAACATCGCTTTGAAACGGACGTTGAGGCGAAGGCCGGGAGTGGTGCTACGCGAAGCTCGGGAAGCGTCGGGCTCGATACGACGCTGGTGATGCTCAACGCCTACTACGATTTCGACAACCGCAGCTTTTTCACGCCCTACATCGGCGTCGGGATCGGAGTTGCGAGCCACTCCGTCAGCGACGGCGGCCTTACGTATCGAGGCGGGCGGGGCACGATCGCGGGCGACGACAATACTGAGGTTGCGGGGGCCTTCATGGCGGGGTTTTCGGTCGCGCTTCTGGACAACCTGAAATTCGATAGCGGCTACAGATTTCTTTATCTGGGCGCTGCTGAGAGCGGTCCGGTCACATACCGGGGCGCGATTACGGAAACCGGGCAGAAGGTGAGCCTGGAAGAAATTCACGCGCACGAAGTTCGCTTCGGGCTGCGGTACGATTTCCGCTAACGCGGAGTGAGTTGAAGCGCGGCGGGCTTGCCGCGTTCGCGAACATACGAGGCGGGGCTGCAGCGCTGCTGCGCCTGCCAGACCGGATGATCGGACCAGAGTTCCATGCGTCGTTATCGGCTGCTTATCCGCCGGCTGGATTATCGCTTTTGAGGGCGCGCTCGCGTGCGTCTCAATCGGGGCGATGAAACAGGTATGTGCCCCTTGCAGTTTGGTGTTGCCAGCGATGTGCGCGGTAGCGCCTTTGAAGAAGAGAGATCGATGCTCATGAACCGCACACTTTTGAAACTCTCGCTCGGTCTTGCGCTCTTCGCGGGATTGGGTGCGCCAGCGAACGCCGCCGATGTCATCTACCAGAACGGCATGAAGGACACGATTTCCGACGTTGTGCCGGTTCCCGCACCCGTGCCCATCCCGATCTATCAGCCGGGCTACTATTTCCGCCTCGATGCCGGTCTCGGCTTCGGCGACAACCCGAGCGCGTCCGAGCAGG
>CAYGRH010000355.1:0-3533 GCA_964352165.1 uncultured Hyphomicrobiaceae bacterium
CCGGCAATTGGGCTGCGCGGACCACCGGCACCTGGTGCGGCATGTAGGCTGCCCGCCGGGGGCCCCTTCAGTTCATCGACGAAATCGAGTATGCCGCCCTGGCGGCCCGGCGCATCCGGCGGTGGTGGAATGGGCATGGACGCATCACTGACGGCGTCTGGAACGGGCTTTCCCCCCCGCTTGCCCCCGGCAGAGCCGCCCAGCCAACCCTTGCGGACAGGCGCATCTTCACCCAGAAGTTCGCCGCGCCATTCGGCCACCGACTGAGGGCGGCCATCGACGTTGAGATTGAGAGCTTTATCGATAGCCTTGAGAAAACGCGGCCTGTAGGCGCTCAGCGCTGCTTCCCGCGCGGGAACGATCTCGTCATTGACCATGCGTGACGGCGAATCCGGCGGTCGCCGCCCGGCAACCGCATGATACAGCGTCGCTCCCAGCGCATAGATATCCGTCCACGGCCCCTGCTGCTTGCTCGTTTCCGCATACTGCTCGTACGGGCTGTAGCCGGGCTTCACGAGAGCGGAGACCGTCTTCGAGTGCGCCAGCATCTCCCCGCGCGCTGATCCGAAATCGATCAGCACCGGCGCACCGTCGCGGCGGATGATGATGTTGTCAGGTGCGATATCTCGATGCAGGAAGTCGGCGGCATGGATCATTTCAAGCGCATCGAGAAGCGGCGCGATGATCGCATCGAGCTCTTTCTGGCGCGGCGCGCGACCCAAGCCCTTCAGCCAGTTCTTGAGGCTTTGCCCCTCTTCAAAATGCAACACCATGTATCCGGTGTTGTTGGCGCGGAAATACCGGTAGACCCGCACGATGTTGGGGTGGTTGAAGCGCGCCAGTGTTTGCGCCTCCTCGATGAAGCGATCGAGGCCCCAGCGGTAATCTCCCGCGCAATCCTGCGAACGCGGAGCCGCATCGAGGCTCGCGGCACGCGCGGCAAAATCGGCGGGGAAATATTCCTTGATCGTCACCGCACGCGCGAGCGCGACTTCATCGGCAAGGTACGTGATGCCGAAACCACCGGCACCGAGTACGCGCTCGATCCGGTAGTCGTCTACAAGCTCGGTCCCGTTTGGCAGGGCGATGAGGTTTGTCATGTCTCGCCGGTCGTATCCGCTCTAGCAGGCTTCTGGCGCACGAATTGAGGTTGCGATACTCCGCATACAACTCTAGACCCAGGCCGGCCGCCGAATAAGTTGATGCTTCAGCTTCTGGCCTACGATTGTGGCGCTGGCGCGGGCGTTTGACACATTATGAGCACGCCGCAAGCGTCAGCCCGCCTCATTGGATCTGGCTTGGCGCACCCCACTACTGCGAGCCGAGTTCTTGCCAAATGGCCACAACCAGCAACTGAATCCGTTCTAAAGCCACGATGCCCGGGCCAGGGGGCTATCAGCTCAAGGCCCCATGCGCCAGACTGCTAAGCAGGCCAAAAGTACTGCCGCAGAGGTGCAGCTTGTTGCAGCGGGCCCAAGCCAGCCTTCGGGCCAAAATACAGCCGCGAACCCAGTGTGCCCACCGTAAACGGGACGCGGGCGCCAAGTGGAAGCCGAAGGGGTTTAGGTGATGGAATGACCGACCAACTGGTTATCTCAGCGCAGCAATGGATCTCTTGGGCCGGTCCATCGGCCGGTCCGCCCTTTGCGTTCCTGACTGTTTGGACGTGGCTCGAAAGCGCGTTTTCCGCAGCCCCCGCACTTGCAATCGGCATTTCCGCGTTGGCCGTCATTCCCGTCCTATTGATCGTCGGTGGCCTTATCAGACGGCACTCCGATCAAGCGCCCTCGCGCGAAAAAGGCACGCCTCACGATGACGATGCGCCCGCAGGTAATACCGTGCGTGTGGCCAAAAACACGGAAATCCGCGCGGTCTATCGCGACAACGCCAACACGCCCGAAGAGCCAGGCATTGCAACCCAGGCCCTGCGCTCTCCCCCTCGGCCAATGAACGGCGTCATTACTGTCATCGCCGATGGCGCTTCGGGCCCGAACGAGCAGGCATCTTCGCGGCAACTCGAATTCGGCCGGACTACGTTGATGCGCATTGGCCGCGAACCCGATAACGAACTCGTCCTCTCAGAACCGACGGTGCATCGCTACCATGCAGCCATCGAGCGAACCATGGACGCTGGCTACGTCATCACTGATTTGTCGGGCGACAAGGGAAATGGCGTTCTGGTCAACACTCGCCGCATTGCCAAGGCGCAGCTCGGCGACGGCGATGAAATCAAACTGGGCGCGGCCGTCTTGAGTTTTTCACTGCGCAAGCAATGACATGGCAATCTCCCCCGCTGGGGTTTTCCAACGAACGCCTCATAAAGAGCACTTTTGCCCTCTGTCCGCCCTCTTTGTTTGCTCAGTGCGTTACAGATTGTGTGACGGGTTGATCGAAATCGCGGGAGAGGAGCTGAAACGACATGGGGCAGGACACGAAGGGACCGCAAGGCCAACGCACAGGATTTTTGGGATCGTTGCGGGATGCGTTAGCGGCCGCCAGCCGTGAAGATACAGCCAATCTTCATCGCAACGGATCAGGGGAGAGCCGCGCAGGAGCGACCCAGCCTGCAGCTCCCCTTCATCTTCCGCCGCCAACACCCAGTTCGTCATCGAATGCTGGTAGTAATCCGGTCCCCGGTGGTAAGCAGACAGCACTGGCGCCAGCAGGATCACACTCTGGCTCGGTCGCAGCATCGGTATCGGCTCAAGTATCAGAATCCGGATCAGCAGGGGCCGAATCCCCAATGGCAAAGGCGCCAGCTGCACTCAGTGCGGCCGAAGCAGCCCGAATAGCGCGTGGAGAAACGATGGCTACGCCCCCAGATAAGCACCTCGATAAAGATCGCCCACCGACAACCCGCGTTGTGAGATCCCTTGATGAGGGCCACACCGCGCCAGCGCAGACCCAGTTCGTCCGCGGCAAGCAGCCCGTGGCGCGCGGGAATTTCAACATCGATCCTGTTGTTGGCTGGCTGGTGATCGTTGGCGGCCCGGGCATTGGTTCTTATCGTCCGATTTACGAGGGCAATAACACGGTGGGGCGCTCCACCAGCCAGCGAATTCCGCTCGATTTCGGCGACGAGGCGATTTCTTCTGAGGAACAAGCCTATATTCGCTACGATTCGACTGACCGGTCGTTCCTTTTCGTCCCCAATCTTGCCAAGACGAATATCGTGACCGTGAACGACAAGCGCCCGACAGGGGCGGTTGAGCTTAGCCAGATGGACGTGATCGTCGTCGGCCGCACACAGCTTGTTTTCATCCCGTTCTGCGGCTCTGAATTCGATTGGTCCGAACTGATGGAAGCAAACAAGGGCTGAGTTGACGATTGAAAAAGCGGGCTGGCGGCTTTTCCAGCATCGGGCTGGCCGGCGTTGGGATAGCGTTGCGGCGCCCGTCAAGGAATGGGTAGCCGCGACGCCTATGACGCCAAGATTGTCACGCCCCGGGTTGCAATAAACCCCTTTCTGACGCCGACTCAGTACCTCCGCCCTATGATCCCGTTGCCAGTTGGCGTGACCAAGGTCAATCTGC
>CAYGRH010000356.1:0-3512 GCA_964352165.1 uncultured Hyphomicrobiaceae bacterium
GTGGTCACGGAAGTAAACTCCTCACCCGGTCTTGAGGGCGTGGAAAAGGCAACCGGAATCGACATCGCAGGCCAGATCATCGAGTTCATGGAAAAGAACGCCAAGCCGAACAAGACGAAAACCAAAGGCAAGGGCTGATGGGTGCCAACCCGCCATTCGTGATCGGAACGCAGGCCGTTGCCCCAGGAACGCGCCAGACGATAAACCTGCCTGTCAGTGTCCTATCGGACCACACGCCGGTGACGCTGTCGGTGCAGGTTGTCAACGGTAGACGGCAGGGCCCGACGATGTTCGTCAGCGCGGCTGTCCATGGCGACGAGGTAATCGGCGTAGAGATCGTCCGCAGGCTACTGAGAACCGCCAACCTCGACACCCTTAAAGGTACGTTGCTGGCGGTTCCCATCGTCAATGCGTTCGGCTTCATGAACCACTCGCGCTACCTGCCCGACCGCCGCGACCTGAACCGCTCTTTCCCCGGCAGCGCATCGGGCTCGCTGGCGGCACGGTTGGCGAGCCTCTTCCTCAACGAGGTTGTCCTGCGCTGCGACGTTGGAATCGATCTGCACTCGGCGGCAATCCATCGAACGAACCTGCCTCAGATCCGCGTGTCACCAGGCCGGCCGAATACGATGATACTCGCCGAAGCCTTCGGCGCGCCGCTCATTCTCACCTCGAAATTACGCGAAGGCTCGTTGCGGCAGGCAGCGCTCGACCGTCAGATCGACATCCTGCTTTACGAAGCAGGCGAAGGCCTGCGCTTTGATGAAAATGCCGTGCGCACCGGCGTCACGGGCATTCTCCGTGTCATGCGCCATCTCGGAATGATCAGCGGCAAGCAGGTCTCCAAGCCGAAGGTCGCGCCCATTCGCTCAACCTCCAGCAACTGGCAGCGCGCACCCGCTGGCGGCCTCCTGCGCACCTTCAAGACAATCGGCGAAGCCGTCGGTGAAGGCGACCTCCTGGGTATCATCTCCGATCCTTTCGGCGAAACCGAAACGGAGATACTTTCAGAAGACAACGGCCTCATGATCGGGCGAACGAACCTACCGATCGTCAACGAAGGCGACGGCCTGTTTCACATCGCGCGTATCCGCAAATCTGCCAACGCGGAAGCAACCATCGACAGTCTGGCCTCCCAACTCGACGCCGATCCATTGTTCGACGAAGACGAAATCATCTGACGCCCAGAAATCTCCCCCGAGCACTCTCCGACTTCAGATGCCAATAGCCCCGTAGGCCTCGGCTGCACGCTTGACGGCGATGTAGTAGGCCGCCGTTCGCATATCCGAGATTCCATTGTCGAGCGAGCGCGCATCCGAAATGTTCCGGTAGGCAGAGCGCATCATCTCATCCAGCCCTGATCGCACGAGGTCGATCTCCCTTGCGCCTTCCAGAAAACCGCGCGCGGCATCGAGGGGAAACTGCTTGCCCGTCATCCCCTCCAGCGATTGCGCCAGGATGCGATGGCTTGCCTCATGGTGCCGCCGCTCCATCAGCCCGAACGGAATATGCGTCAGGTTTTTGACCCATTCGAAATAGCTGACAATGACGCCACCCGCGTTCACATAGAGATCCGGGAGCACAACGACGCCGCGCGACTGCAAAATACGGTCGGCCTCGAAGGTGGTGGGGCCGTTAGCAGCTTCTACGACAAGCTTTGCCTCGATCTCCGGCGCGTTGCTCGCATCGATTACCCGTTCGAGGGCGGCAGGTATCAGAATATCGCAAGGCCGGCACAATCCTCGCGCGCCCTCCTTGATGAATTCCACATCGACAAAGCCCTTGACGCCTTGATGCTGATCGACGTGCCGCTTGAGCGCCTCGATAGGCAATCCGGCATCTGAAAACACGGCACCATCGCGTTCGATCACTCCCACGATGCGGCAGCCGTCTTCTTCGCTCAGGAATTTCGCCGCGTGATACCCGACATTTCCTAGCCCCTGCACAATCACGGATTTGCCAGCCAGCGGTGCTTCAAGTCCCGCCATCGCGACGTCGGCTGGATTGCGAAAGAACTCGCGAATGGCGTACTGCACTCCGCGGCCCGTCGCCTCGATACGGCCCTCGATCCCGCCTGCCGCCAACGGCTTGCCGGTAACGCAGGCGAACGAATTGATATCGTTGGGGGACCATCGCCGATACTCATCAGCCATCCACACCATGGTCATTTCGTTGGTGCCCATATCCGGAGCCGGAACGTTCATACTTGGACTGAGAAAATTGTGACGAGCAAGTTCCTGGGTGAAGCGGCGCGTGATTTTTTCAAGTTCCTCGCGTTCCCATGCACGCGGATCAATCCGAAGTCCGCCTTTCGACCCGCCAAACGGCAATGATAAAAGAGAACACTTGTAGGTCATCAGAGCCGCAAGCGCCTCGACCTCCTCCTGATCCACTTTCAAGGCGTAGCGAATGCCGCCCTTGGCCGGCGTGACGTGAGTGGAGTGCACCGCCCTCCAGCCGACGAACGTCTCCATCCGACCGCGCAACCTGACGCCGAAGCGGACCACGAACGTCGCGTTACAAATGCGAATTTTCTCGGCCAAGCCATCTTGCATTGGAACGAACTTGGCCGCCGCATCAAACTGCCGATTGACGTCGTCGAGAAACGATTGTCCGCTCATGCAAACACACCTCCACCTTCCGCGGCCCACTCGCCAGCAATCGAAGTTGTATCACATCGCCCGATGTCATATGTCGTCTCCACCTCTCCACAGCCCGTCCTCGATGATGGGCTTTTGCCAGTACAAAAAAAAATCTGCGCGGGTGCGGATACAGTTCAACGAGGAGCAGAAAATTTATGGCCATCACCAAAGGTATTCGTGAACTCGTTCAGGAAGCGGAACAGAAAATTTCCACCGTCAGCGTGCCAGAAGCCATGGATCTGTTGAACGACGATACCGTCCAGTTCGTCGACATCCGCGACGTGCGCGAACTATGGCGCGACGGTACCATTCCCGGCGCACTGCATGTCCCCCGCGGAATGATCGAATTTTGGGTCGATCCCGACAGCCCCTACCACAAGCCAATTTTTGCAAGCGACAAGAAGTTCCTCTTGTTTTGTGCAAGCAATTGGCGCTCGGCACTCGCAACGAAGGCACTTGTCGAAATGGGCATGAGCAATGTCTGCCATCTCGGCGGCGGCTTTACCGAATGGAAAAAGCAGAACGCACCCGTATCCCCCGTCGAACCGAAATCATCATAGACGAGCGCTCGCTCTCCCGACGAATTGGCGCGTGGCAGAGCAAAATCCGAATCGTCGGAACGGAGAAAAACGGCTGCAGCGCGAACTCACTCGCCAGCGGCGAAGGGCTGGCGCGTGTGCCGCGGTCACCGCGCAATGCGGAGCGCCCAAGGGCAAGCACAACGGCAACCGGCGGCATGAGGGCGAGGGGCTGCAGGAATGAGGTTGTGGAGATGCGGCGGGCGGTGAGTGAGTTGCTGAGAGAGACGCGCGGAGTGGCGGGCGGTTGATTGTCGCTCGATTGTAGCGGTGCGTCCAACTTCGGCTGCCG
>CAYGRH010000357.1:0-3505 GCA_964352165.1 uncultured Hyphomicrobiaceae bacterium
CTCGCAACCGTGCGCTCCTGCGCAGTAATCAGAACTTCTGCAGGCATACCTGCCGCGATCTCCAAGCCATTCAGCTGCTCAACCTCACCCTTGTCGAGCCTCAAGCGAACCTTGAAGTAGGGCTCATGATTTGCGTCTGGCGTGGTCTGGTCCGGGGAAATCCACAGCACATGCGCGCCCAACTCCGGCGTCGTGCGCTGGTTGAACGCAGTAAAGCGAATGCGCGCCGGCATGTTTTCGCGGACGTTATCGATCTGTTGCAGCTGAACGCGCGCATCGATCACCAGATCATCTGCAGCAGGCACGACATAAAGCAGCATTTCACCGGCCCCGATCACGCCGCCAACCGTATGCACAGCCACTTCGTGCACGCGCCCGGTCACCGGCGAGCGGATCTCCAGCCGCTGCAATTTGTCTTCCAGGCCGCGGCGATGTTCGGCAAGCTGACTGAGATCAGCTTCGACCTGTTGCAGTTCATTGAGGGCCTCGGTGCGGTGGTTTTCGCCCAGTTCAAGAAGCTGCAGGTCCGTTTCCGTGATCTTTCCTTTGGCACGCGCGATCTCGGTCTGCATCTTGCCGATCTCGCCGATCAGCTTGGCTTCTTCTCGCTCCAGCGCATTGACGCGCGGACGCTGCACCAACCCCTTTTCCCGGAGATCGGCAAGATCGGCGATTTCCACCTGCAGTATTTCAAGCTGCTTTTCGTGAGCCGCCTTCACCCGCTCTAGTCCCTCGACCTCTTGCCCCAATTGTTCGATCCGCTGGCCGAGCTGCTTCTTGCGGCTGTCCAGAACATCCCGCTTCATACCGAACAAGCGGCGTTGCACGGCCAGGATCGGCATCGCGGTGCCGTCGACGACGAATTTGTGCAGATCGCTGACATCATCTGGGTTGCCAAGCTCGCTTGCACCATCGCGCTCGCCAGCGAGACGCCAGCGGCGCGCCGTCAATTCAAACATACGTTTTTGCAGGACGCCCAGCTCTGCTTCGAGCTGTTTGCCGTCGAGCCTGATGAGAACAGACCCGGCTTCGACCTTGTCGCCTTCCTTAACGCCGATCTCGGCAACGATGCCGCCATCCTGGTGTTGAACCTTCTTCTTCGCCGTCTGCACGACCACTGTCCCCGGCGCGATCACGGCCGATTGCAGCGACGCCAGAGCAGCCCAGCTTCCAAGCCCGCCAATGAGCACGAGCCCGAGAATTGAGCCCGCCCAAAGCTGGCGGTTGAGGGACTTTTGCAGTGTTTGAAGTTTGTCAGCCGACGGCACGCAGGTTGCCTCCCTGGCTCGCCTGAGCCTTATCCGTGATCTGCTTGAGGATCGCCTCTTTCTCGCCGAAGGCAATCACTTTACCGTTTTCGACCAGTAGCAGCTTGTTCAACTCGGCAATCGCCATCTTGCGGTGAGCCACAACGATGACTGCGCTTCCCGCTTGGCGCAGTGCACGTATCGCGTGCCGCAGGGCCTGCTCACCGAATGCGTCGAGATGGGCATTGGGTTCATCGAGAACCACCAGGAACGGCGTTCCGAAAACCGCGCGCGCCAGACCGACGCGCTGACGCTGGCCTGCGGACAAGATCAGACCGTGTGGACCGATCATGGTGTCATATCCATCCGGCAACGAAACGATCAGGTCATGAACGCCTGCCAGCTCTGCCGCAGTGATGACCTCCTCAGACGTGGCGTCGGCCCGGAAACGGGCGATGTTCTGCGCTACCGTACCATCGAACAAATGCACGTCCTGTGCGAGATAGCCGATGTGCCGGCCAAGCTCAGCCTCGTCCCACTGGTCGAAGGTTGCGCCATCGATGCGGATTTCGCCTGCGCTGGTCTCCCACGCCCCGATGAGAGCGCGCACGATGGTCGACTTTCCGCACCCGCTGGGACCGATGATCCCGACGCCCTCGCCAGCCTCCACCCGGAAGTTCACGTCCTCGACAATCTGACGTTCCCCGCCCGGTGCGGCGACACTGACATTCGTCAAAGTCAACGATCGTTCCGGCTTGCGCAGCGCAACGATCCGCTCGGAAACGGGAACTTGCGCCAGGACGTCCCTCAGCCGCTCCCAGCTTTGTCGGGCCGAAAGGATCGTTCGCCATTGCGCAACGGCCTGATCAACAGGCGCAAGCGCGCGGGCGAAAATGATGGAAGCGGCAATCAGCGCACCGGGCGACAGCGTGCCTTGAATAACGAAGTACGCGCCGACCCCCAGGATCGCTGATTGCAACATCAGTCTCAGCGAGCGCGACGTTGAAGCATAAAACCCATTGGCATCGGCCGCAGACTGGCCGTCGTCCAGCGCGGTTTCATGCAGGCCGCGCCACCTGCGGCGCAGATCATTTGTCATCCCCATGGCGCGGATCGTCTCGGCATTGCCACGGGCCGCAGCCACAAACCCATCTTCACCGAAAGCCGCCAGCCCCGCCTTCCGCGAGGGGCCCCGCGACCGGTTTTCGTTCAACAGGGCAATGATGATGAGGACTATGGCGCCGGCCACGGCCAACCAGCCCAGCATTGGATGCAGAAGGAATACGACGGCGATATAGAACGGCAGCCAGGGAATATCGAACAGTCCGGTCGCTGCCGGGCTGGCAATAAATTGGCGAACGGTCCGCAGATCCCTGAGCGCTTCCCCATCACCGGCCTTGTCCGAGCGCCCAGCCCTGACCGTCCGGATAAAGGCTTCATCGGCCAATTTGAGGTCAAGCCCGGCGGCGATCCTCGCCATGGCGCGCGTCCGGATGAAATCGAAGATCCCGAACGTGGCCAGGAGCCCCACCACCAGGATCGACAAAGCAATGAGAGTCGGAAGGCTTTGCGAGGTGAGAACCCGGTCGTAGATCTGCAGCATGTAGAGAGGACCGGTAAGCAGCAGGATATTCATAATCATGCTGAAGGCGATCACACCGATCACACCTGCGCGCGTAAATGCAACCGCCTCGGCTATGGGTGTGCGAGGAAGCGGAATTTGACCGTGCGGGATCTCATCACTCATTTGCAGTTCCTGAAGCGATCCGGACAAAATAAGGAGCCGGCTTTCTCGCGCGAAGGATTGAGGACACTTTCAAAAAGTCTTCTTGACGCCGCAGCACACATTTCGGGACGCAGTTCCCTTCTCGGGATGCTGGCCGGCCGCGTAAGCATGAACCCGCGCGGGCTGAAGCCGCAATTCGAAAACCTTCGGCAGGCTTTCGCGCGAAAGCCCGCCGTGCGCTGACACAATTGTACGCCAACCACTGAAATGTCAGGCCCAAAGCGCGCGGCAAGTTAATCCGCGGAAGCACAACCGTCCCGGTTAACCTTGCACCGCACAACGTGGCGACGAGGCCCGTCATTTCGAGTTTAACTCTCATTATGTATTAACCCCGCCAAATTTGCGGCGGGCGGTGCCGGCGAACGCCGGCTGACGGGCGCTAATGCCCCCGCCTGAAGGTGATCACCAGAAAGCGCGATGCGACATCTCCCTCATATTGACGGACTGAGGTCACTGGCGATTGTGCCAGTTG
>CAYGRH010000358.1:0-3500 GCA_964352165.1 uncultured Hyphomicrobiaceae bacterium
CGATGTCGGGCCTGTTGTACCGCGGCTCGAAACCGGTGATGTGGTCGGTCGTCGAGAAGACCGCGCTGGCGGAAGCGGAGGTCGAGTACGAGGACTACCAGAGCGATATGATCTGGGTGAAGTTTCCTTTAGTTGGCCGCGATCCAGAGAAGGATGGTGAACTTAAGCCACTTGGTGACCGCCTGCAAAATACGAGTGTTCTGATTTGGACAACGACGCCTTGGACAATCCCTGGCAATCGAGCCATCTCTTTTTCATCGGATATCGACTACGTCCAAATGGAAGTCATCGAGTCGCCCGAGGGGAACTGGGCCAAGAAGGGCGATCGATACATCGTGGCTTGTAAGCTTCTGGACGACGTAAAGAAGGCTGCGAAGATTGAAACTTGGGAGAATGTTGGCGACGGGCTGGTGTCGGGCCTTGATGGATTAGTTTGCGCCCACCCGCTGAAGGCGCTCGGCTACGACTTCGACGTGCCGCTGCTGGAAGGCGACCACGTGACGGACGACACGGGCACGGGCTTTGTCCATACCGCGCCGGGGCATGGTGCGGACGACTACATCATCTGGATGAACTCGCAGAAGATGCTACGCGAGCGCGGCATCGACACGACGATCCCGTTCACGGTCGATGCGGACGGGGTGATGACGGAGGCGGCACCCGGCTTCACGGGCAAGCGCGTTCTCAAGGAGAACGGCGACAAGGGCGATGCCAACGACGCGGTCATCAAGGCGCTGGCTGAAGCAGGCATGATGGTCGCGCGCGGGCGGCTGAAGCACCAGTACCCGCATTCGTGGCGCTCGAAGAAGCCTGTCATCTTCCGCAACACGCCGCAGTGGTTCATCGCAATGGATGCTGCGCTGGCTGGCGCGCATGGCGGTGGCAGCGGCGATTTCGTCGGGTCGAACCAGACGCTGCGGATGCAGGCGCTGAATGAGATTTCTCGCGTCGAATGGGTTCCGGAAGCTGGCGAAAAACGCATCACCGGCATGATCGCCAACCGGCCGGACTGGGTCGTTTCGCGCCAGCGCGCCTGGGGCGTGCCGATCGCGGTGTTCCGTAATCCCGAGACCGATCAGATCATACCCGGACCGGGCTTTCCCAAATCCGCTGAGCTTGCCGAACGCATCCGTTCGGCGTTCGCCGAGAAGGGTGCGGACGTGTGGTTCGAGGACGGCGCGAAAGAGCGTTTCCTCGATGGGCTCGTCGATGATGTGAGTGAGTGGGAGCAGGTGCGCGACGTGCTCGATGTGTGGTTCGATTCAGGGTCCACGCACACATTCACGCTGGAAGACCCTGTGCATTTTCCCGGCCTCGCCGGCATCAAGCGCACGAAGGACGGCGGCGCGGACCGCGTCATGTACCTCGAAGGCTCCGACCAGCATCGCGGCTGGTTCCATTCCTCGCTGTTGGAATCGTGCGGCACGCGGGGCGTTGCGCCATATGACGTGGTGCTCACTCACGGCTTCGTTCTCGATGAAAAGGGAATGAAGATGAGCAAGTCGCTCAAGAACGTGACGGCGCCGCAGGAGGTGATCGACAAATCGGGCGCGGACATCCTGCGCCTGTGGGTGGCGGCGTCGGATTATTCGGATGACCTCAGGATCGGACCGGAAATCCTCAAGACGTTTTCCGAGACCTACCGGAAGATGCGCAACACGGTTCGCTGGATGCTGGGCGCGCTGTCGCATTTCGACGAAGCCGACCGGGTCGACGTCGCCGACATGCCGGAACTCGAAAAGCTGATGCTGCACCGGTTGTCCGAGATCGGGCCGGAAGTGCGCACGGCCTACGCGGCCTACGACTACCGCAAGGTGGTCGCGATCCTGGCGCAGTTCCTCAACACGGACCTTTCGGCGTTCTACTTCGATATCCGCAAGGACACGCTTTATTGCGAAGCGCCATCCAGCCTGAAGCGCAATGCGGCGCTGACGGTGATCGACGAAATCTTCAAGGCGACGACACTGTGGCTGGCACCGATCCTGTCGTTCACGGCGGAAGAGGCGTGGCTGTCGCGCTATCCCGACAAGGAGGCTTCCGGCGGCTCGGTGCATCTGGAGGACTTCCCGCTCATTTCGCGGCTCTGGCGCAACGAGGCGGTCGATGAGAAGTGGGATCAGGTGCGCCGGGTGCGCCGGGTCGTGACCGGGGCCTTGGAAATCGAGCGGGCAGAAAAGCGCATCGGGTCGTCGCTCGAAGCAGCACCCAAGATCTATATTGCCGACGCTGCGCTGCGCGATGTGCTGTCCGGTGTCGATCTGGCGGAAGTCTGCATCACGAGCGGCGCTGAGTTGATCGCGGATGACGCACCTGCGGGCGCGTTCAAGCTGGCGGACGTGCCGGGGGTTGGAGTTGTGTCGGCGCGTGCCGATGGCAAAAAATGTGCGCGATCCTGGCGGGTGACGGCCGATGTTGGGTCGGACGCGGATTATCCGGAACTGTCGGCGCGGGATGCCAAGGCGATGCGCGAGATCGATGGTGCGGCTGCGTGAGCGGGTCGCAGCTTGAGGACAACAGGCGCAATGCGATTGCGTTTTACGAACTGATGTTCAACGACTGCCAGCCGAGGGAGGCCATCGCGCGTTACGTGGGGGATGACTACATTCAGCACAATCCCCATGTAGCCGATGGCAAGAACGGGTTCATTGCCTACTTCGAGCGGATGGAGCTGGAGTATCCGGGCAAGCGAGTGACCGTAAAGCGGTCCGTCGCGGAGGGGGATCTGGTGGTGCTGCACTGTCACCAGATCTGGCCGGGTGATGAAGAGTATGCGGGAATCGATATATTTCGTTTCGATGATCAGGGAAAAATCGTCGAGCACTGGGATGTGCTGCAGGTGATTCCCAATGGGGCGAAGAATACGAATACGATGTTCTAGACAGTTTGGCCCTCAAGATTGGGCCTAAGCATCTTGGTACGAGGACCACTCATGGCGACCTCCAACGAGCACAACGAAAGTCCGGGATCTTGGCTGTGGGGCCCGTATTCGCGGCTCGCCGGGCTGGTTGCACTCCCCATGCTCATTATCGATCAGGCGCAAAAATGGTGGATGCTCGCCGGTCTGGGGATGAAGGAAGGGCAGGGCTTCGTTATTCTGCCGTTCTTCAACATCGTCTACGTGAAGAACACCGGGATCAGTTATTCGCTGTTCGATAGCGATGCTCAGAGCTGGCAGAACACGCTTGCGGCTTTCGCATTTGCCGTCAGTATTGCGCTTTGGGTGTGGATCGCGCGGGGGGCGACTAGCCGGCTGATGGCGATCAGTCTGGCACTGATCATTTCAGGTGCAGTGGGGAACGCGATTGACCGGCTATTGATTGGCGGGGTCGCTGATTTCTTTCAACTGCACGGTTTCGGCTATTCCTGGTATATCTTTAATATCGCAGACGCGGCCATAGTTGCTGGGGTCATCGGGCTCCTGTATGACTCTTTCGTGCCGAGTCGCAATCATGCCGCAAAGGCATCATAGCGCTGGCCATACCGCTGCGAGTTTAAAATTT
>CAYGRH010000359.1:0-3493 GCA_964352165.1 uncultured Hyphomicrobiaceae bacterium
GGCCGTTGATGAGATGCTTGAGGGGATCGTCAAATCGGCGCTGGAATGATGCTTGTTATGGCCCGGCAGCGGGATAGTTCCTGTTTGCCGGGGCCACATGTGCCGGAAACGCCCTGAATGGCGTGCTGCGACACTGCAACCATGCACTCATTGCAGCGACGCCACGCGATGCGCTCAATCGCCCTTTGATATGTCGATCCGGCTGCGACTTCGGCGTAGTCTTATGGAACGGCAACGCGAGGGCGGTGGGCAGCTTTGGGTTTTTTCAAACGCAAACGTCGGATCAATCTGGCGCTTCAGGGCGGCGGCGCACACGGGGCGTTTACCTGGGGCGTGCTCGATCGCCTGCTGGAAGACGAGCGGCTTGAGATCGGCTGGGTCAGTGCGACCAGTGCCGGGGCGGTCAATGCTGTCGCGATGGCGGCGGGACTGGCGCGCGGCGGGCCGCAAGAAGCGCGGCAAAATCTGGGAGCGGTTTGGGAAGCGATCTACCGCGCGGGTGTGCCGGACTTCCTCAAGCGTAATCCGTTTTTATACAGTCTCAGCCGGTCGCCGACACTGGCGCAAGTCGCGAGCCTGTGGTCACCATATGATTTCAATCCCCTGGGCTTTGATCCGCTGCGGCGGTTGCTCGAAGAAACCATCGATTTCGAACTGGTGCGCACGTCCTCGCCGGTTGAACTCTTGATTGCAGCAACGGACGTCGCCAGCGGCCGGGCTCGGCTTTTCCGTCGCGGCGAGTTGACCATCGATGCCTTGCTCGCGTCGGCCTGTCTGCCGACCATGCATCATGCGCTTGTGATTGAAGGGCGCGCCTACTGGGACGGCGGTTTCTCCGCCAACCCCGACCTTGTCACTTTGGGCATGGAAAGCCCGGTGGGCGATACCATGATTGTACAAATAAACCCGCTGGAGAAAGGCGGGCTGCCCACGGGAGTACGCGAGATTGCCGATCATGCAAACCGGCTGACGTTCAATGCACCGTTGATCCGCGATGTGGAAATTATCGAAACAGTCCGGGCGGCGGCGCGTGTTTCCATGTTCGGGGCACGAGGTCCGATGGCGCGCTTGGCACGGCACAGGTTTCATCTGATCGAGGCGGGGGAGTACACGCGCCTTCTGCGACCAGAAAGCAAAGTGAAGGCCGACCTCGGGCTGTTTCAATCGTTGTTTGCGGCGGGGCGCGTTGAAGCCGACAAATGGCTTGCGGCTCATGCACGAAAGATCGGCCGTCGCGGTAGCGTAGATCTGGGTGCGCATTACCTGCCATCGACCCGTTCTCGCGTGCCGCTTGGCCGAGGCGGGCAACGTGAGGCGATGTTGAGTCAACGCGACGTTGACGCATTCGCCACTCCTCAACTTTCGCACAACGAATGGCAGGCGTCGCCGGGCATGTCCGAACCCGCTGAAGGAGACGCGCAAGGGCCTGGCGCGCAGGACGATGGGCGCGTGCAACAGGGTTTGCGGGCATGACTGAGAAACTCGCATTGAGTGCTTTGAGTGGCGGGGCGATTTCACGCCGCGCGCTGATAACTGGCGCGGCGGGGCTGGCAGGTGCCATGACGTTTGGTGGAGGTGCTGCGCATGCTGCGCGCCCTACGCTCGTTGCTGCTGCTTCTAGCCTCAGGTTTGTTGTCGATGAGATCGTCGCTGCCTTCCAACGCGAAACCGGTGAAACGGTGAAGGTGAGTTTTGGCGCGACGGGTACGCTTGTCGCGCAAATCGAAAGCGGGGCACCGTTCGAGGTGTTTCTGGCTGCCGACGTGTCAAGTCCGCAGCGACTTGCCAAATCCGGACTGACGGATGGAGCCACCAGGATATTTGCGACCGGTGAGATTGCCGTGGTTGCTGCAAGAAATCTTGGCATTCAGGAGGACGACACTCTGAGCGGGCTCGGCCGGGTCTTGGATGCTGGCACTATACGCCGTTTTGCAATCGCCAATCCGGAGCTTGCTCCCTACGGTGCGGCAGCGCAGCAGGCTCTGATGTCCGCGGGTTTGTGGGAGCGCGTGCAACCCCGGCTGGCCATGGGAGAGAACATTGGACAGGCGGCGCAGTTTGTGGCGTCGGGTGCGGCGCAAGCGGGCATGATGGCACGGTCGCTGGCTCTTGCGCCTGAGATTTCAGGACGCTTGCAGGTCTTCGGCGTGAGTAAAAGTCTCTATACGCCAATCGATCACGGCATGGCCGTGCTGAAAGGTGCGCGCAAGGAAGCGCGGGCGTTTGCTGCGTTTTTGGAAGGCGCAGCGGCACGCGATATCCTGATCCGCGGCGGCTTCTCGGCCTGAGCCGTTGGGCTGATTAGGCAAGGCTGCTCGATCCCCATTTCGCTTGGCGGGGATGAGGGCTAAAGTCTCGACCCAAGAGGTCCGGCCACTGACAGTGTGTGGCGCCTCAGGCGTTGCCCCGAGCGGGTATCCTTGGTTCGAAACGGTAACGAAACGAAGAGATGGATTGGACGGCCTTTCAGCTCTCCTTGAAGCTAGCGTTCATGACGTCCGTCGTGCTGCTGCCGCTTGCCGTGTTGATCGCGCGTGTTCTTGCCTGGTCGCAGTTCCGGTTCAAAAGCCTTGTTGAAGCCGCCATCCTGCTGCCGCTTGTGCTGCCTCCGACAGTGTTGGGGTATTACCTGTTGATCGGTTGGGCACCGGGCACCCTTTTTGGCGATGGCTTTGAGGCGCTGACGGGTTCGACACTGGTCTTTTCCTTCACAGGGCTTTTGGCTGCTTCGTTGATCGTAAACCTTCCGTTTGCCGTGCAGCCGCTTCAGCGTTCATTTGAATCAATTCCACGCAACGTGCGCGAGGCGGCATGGGTCAGCGGCCTGTCGGGCTGGCAGACGTTCTGGCGGATCGAATTGCCGCTCGCATGGCCCGGTTTGGTTTCGGCTCTTGCGTTGGTTTTTGCTCATACGCTGGGTGAGTTCGGCGTCATCTTGATGATTGGCGGCAATATTCCAGGTGAGACGCAGACGCTTTCGATTGCCATCTATGACCGGGTCCAGGCGTTTCGAAACGCGGAAGCGGGGATTATGGCGGCTGCCCTTTTGGGATTTTCATTTGTGGCGATTGCGGTCGTGCATTTGACGGCGCGGCTGCGCAGGGGCGAAGCGCCGGGCGGCCTAAATGGCTGAGGGCGAGCGTCCAACCGATCTCGCGCAATATCACGGGGACCGCCATTTGAAGGTGGCCGTCCGCCAAGACCTGCCGATGCCGCTTGATGCAAACTTTTCCTGTGCTCCAGGAGAACTGCTCGCGCTCGTCGGACCCTCGGGAAGCGGAAAGACTTCGCTGCTGCGTTCGATTGCCGGGCTGATGCATCCCAAAGATGGCGTCATCACTTGTGGGAAGAATGTTTGGCTGGATCGCCGGAGCGGGATCGTCGCGGGGCCGCAGGAGCGTCGCGCCGGGCTGGTGTTTCAAGATTATGCGCTGTTTCCTCATCTGTCGGCGCTGGACAATGTCGGGATCGCGATGGGCGGTGTCGATCCGTC
>CAYGRH010000360.1:0-3487 GCA_964352165.1 uncultured Hyphomicrobiaceae bacterium
CTTTGCTGCCGCGCGCGATCTATCGTGCGGTGATACGCTCGTTGTCTCGGTAGTCGGCGATGGCGCGATGTCTGGCGGCATGGCGTTTGAGGGTCTCAACAACTTGGGTGCGCAGGGTCGCCGCATGGTTGTGATCCTCAACGATAACGATATGTCGATTGCACCGCCCTCCGGAGCGCTCGCAAATTATCTGCGCGAGTTGCGCGCTGGGATGCCATCGAAGAAGGTGCGCCAAACAGCACTTGATAAGGCTGCACTCGATAAGAACTCACTGCCCTCTTTCGCCGAAACAACGACAATGTTCGACGATCTCGGTCTCACCTATGCCGGTCCGTTCGACGGCCACGATGTTGATGAGATGGTCGAGGTTCTAAAGCGGGCCCGCGCCAACACCGGTGGCCCCGTACTTCTGCACGTATTGACCGAAAAGGGGCACGGCTACGAACATGCGGTGGCCGCAGCCGACTGCTATCATGGCGTGGCCAAATTCGACGTCGCGACCGGCAAGCAGCAGAAATCAAAGCCAGCCGCGCCGAGCTACACCAGCGTGTTTGCGAAAGCCTTGATCGCCGAAGCCTCTCGCGATCATCGCATCGTCGCAGTGAGTGCGGCAATGCCGTCGGGTACGGGGCTGGATAAATTCGGCGAAGCCTTCCCCGACCGATGCTTCGATGCCGGGATCGCCGAACAGCACGCCGTCACTTTCTGCGCCGGCCTTGCCTGCCAGGGACTCAAACCGTTCGTCGCGATTTATTCCACGTTCCTGCAGCGCGCCTACGATCAGATCGTCCACGATGTGGCAATCCAGAAACTTCCCGTCCGGTTCGCCATAGACCGCGCCGGAATGGTCGGCGCCGACGGCGTCACTCACCAGGGATCCTACGACATCGCCTACCTCGGCTGCCTCCCCGGCATGGTGCTGATGGCGGCATCCGACGAAGCCGAACTCGTGCACATGGTGGCAACGGCTGCCGCAATAAACGACCGCCCGAGCGCCTTCCGCTATCCGCGCGGCGAAGGCACCGGCGTTCCACTGCCTGAACGCGGCACTGCGTTGGAAATTGGACGCGGCAGGATCGTGCGCCAGGGCGACCAGGTGGCCATCTTGTCTTACGGCGCGGAACTGTCTGCGGCCCTCAAGGCTGCAGAATTGCTGGCCGAGCGCGGCCTCGAGATCACCGTTGCCGACGCTCGCTTCGCCAAACCCATCGACGATCAACTCGTTGCGGAGCTGGCGAGAAATCATGAGTGCCTGGTCACGTTGGAAACGGGCGCAATCGGCGGCTTCTCCACCCAGGTTGCAGACAGTCTCATCCGCCAGAAGTGCGACCGCGAACTGGCCCGCCTGTTACCCATCCATATGCCCGACATCTTCATCGAGCACGACAGCCCAGCCAAACAGACGGCGCGTGCCGGACTTGACCCAGCCTCGATCGTGGCCCGCATCAACGCCGCGCTGGGTCTCAAAAACAACTAGTGGTGCACCCAGGATCTGTCAGCGCAAGGTTCGTTCGCAACCGTCAGGCAGTCTGACCGCTATTCGCGCAGGCGAAGCGCGAGTTCGGCCCCGTGCATGATGAATGAGAGCATCAGGAATCCGGCCACAACGGTCCAGTCCGCATCCGTCAGCGCTGCGCGAACCGCAAGCATGATGGCGGCACCCGATCCAAGATTGGTTGCGATATGGGAAAGCCTTGGACCGCGCCCCGTGCGCAGTCGGCGTGCGACCAGCCATATGCCCTCCACGAGCATGAACACGAGGATGAAATCAATCGCGCGTCCGCTGGTGATGAGGCTCTCAAGTGTCACGGGCGTCAGCCTCGAATGGCCTCGGTAAGAGGTACCCCAGCCGCATCACCATCGGCCCTTCTCCCGGTTGAACGATAGACCGCTGACAAGGGCCAAGGACAAGCGCGATGGCGATGGCTCACGGCAATAAGGACAGCCCCCGTCAGGCGCGCCCCTGAGGAGACGCAAGTCCCAACAGGTGAGCCATGTCCTTCAGGAAAATCTTGACGTGCGCAATAGGTTTCGCGCGCACAAGTTCCTTGTTCATGTAGGCATCCCACGTCAGCTTCTGCACGTCCTTGTCATCGCACATGGTGACAAACCGTTCGCGCCGCTTATCGCTCGAATACCAGAAGTACTGCATCATGCCGAGCACCCAGAAGACGCGCCCGTGATCCTTCATGAATTTCTTGCGTGCTGTTGCCAGCGCGCGGGCGTCGCCTGTCTTGAGGAACAGCCCAACGGCCTCTCCCGCAAGCTGCCCGCCGAGCATGGCGTAATAGATGCCCTCGCCCGACGCGGGCGCAACCACACCGGCAGCATCGCCTGCCAACAGAACATCGCGGTTGTTATCCCATTTC
This sequence comes from uncultured Hyphomicrobiaceae bacterium, assembly GCA_964352165.1. GTDB lineage: Bacteria > Pseudomonadota > Alphaproteobacteria > Rhizobiales > Hyphomicrobiaceae > CAYGRH01. The sequence goes on from CAYGRH010000360.1 coordinate 2,370, forward strand.
TTCAGCGGCTTCAGCGGGATCGGCGCGCCCTCGCGGCGAACCGTTTTTGCATCCTTGAGCCCGGAGGACTGGCGAAGATCGCCAACCGCACCGCGCAGCGAAAAGCCCTTGTTGGCGCTTCCAACGCCGACGCTCGTCGTCTCGCCATGCGGGAATACCCAGGCGTAGAAATCGGGCGAAAGCCTGCCGTTGTAATGGACTTCACAACGCCGCCCGTCGAACGCGGCATCTGCAGCCTTCGGTGTTTCAATGATCTCATGGTAGGCGAACACGTAGGGAATTTTCCCCGCACCGGGGACTTCCTGACGTCCGACCTTCGAAAGAGCACCGTCCGCACCAATCACCGATTTCGCCCGCACTCGGTATTCGGTGTCTTTGTCATCGTTGCTACTGCCGCTAAAGCAGATGATTGCGGTGCCGTCCTCGTCGCGCTCTAGCTTGGTGAACGTGCCGGTCCGGCGCACCGCGCCCGCCTCGCTCGCACGCACACGCAGCCATTCATCGAAATCCTCGCGGTCGACCATGCCGACAAACCCGCCGTCGATCGGCATGTCCACGGTACGCTCTGACGGAGCCACCATGCGCGCAGAGTTGATCTGCGCGACCAGCAGATGGTTGGGGATGTCAAAATCTCTGATCAGCCTTGGCGGAATTGCCCCGCCGCAGGGCTTGATGCGCCCGGCCCTGTCGAGCAGCATCACCGAGTGCTCCCCGCTTGCTGCAAGATCACGGGCAGCCGTAGCACCTGCCGGACCGCCACCAACAACGACGACGTCGAATGCTTCAATCCCACTCATTTCAAACTACTCCGCTGCGCCAACGAGCATGTTCTCGCCGACCGATGTAACTTTTGGGCCTTGTCGTTCCGAAGCCGGCAAGGCGATGTTGCCAATGCGAGCGGCAAGAACAGCCGCCACCAGGAACAACACGGCTTCGCCCGCAAAAACTGTCGAATAGGCTTCAAGTGGCGAGCCAGTGATGAGACGCATCACATCGACCGCTGCCGCACCCATGAAGCCTCCGAGCCCGAAGGCGATGGCTTGCGCCGCGCCCCAGATGCCCATGCGCATGCCTTCGCGCGAGGCTTTTCCCCGGCCCGCGCGAGCCATCATCGAACC
>CAYGRH010000361.1:0-3090 GCA_964352165.1 uncultured Hyphomicrobiaceae bacterium
GGCCTGCTGTTCCTGCTCGACGACCTGCTTCTTGATGTCGGCGTCGACGTAATCGATTTTCGCCTCGGCGCGCATGGCGTCTGCTTCGCTTTGCGCCTTGCGGAGGATCATTGAGTTCAAGATCCGTTCCTTGACTTCGTCAAAGGTAGGAAGCGGCTTATCGCGGCGCTCTTCCAGCTTGATCAAGTGCCAGCCGAAACGGCTTTGGACCGGCTCGGACACGTCGCCGGGCTTGAGAGAGAATGCAGCCTGTTCGAACTGCGGAACCATCTGGCCCTTTGAGAAGTAACCAAGAAGACCGCCATTGGCCTTCGTGCCGGGATCGCGCGAGTTTTCTTCGGCCATTTTCGCGAAGTCTTCGCCGCGTGCGATCTTTTCAAAGATGTCGCGGGCTTCTTCTTCGGTTTCAACGAGGATGTGCCGGGCTTTGACTTCTTCTTCCTGCTTCATCCCCTTGATCTGGTCGTCATAAAACGTCTTGGCGGCAGCCTCGCTGATCGAGTCCTTGATTTTGGTTTCGAAAAATTCTTCGCGCAGTGCGCGTCGACGCATGTATTGCATGCGGCCGTCAAAAGCCGGAGTGGCTTCGAGCTTTGCCGTCTCGGCGGCGTCAGCAAACAATTGGTTCTCGATCAGGTATTCGACCAGAACGCGGCGACGGGATTCTGGCGGGATGTTGCCCAGATCCGAACCAATTTCGGCTTCTGCGAGGATCATGTCGCGTTCGGTGATGGATTTGCCGTTGACGGTGGCGACGACCGTGTCGTCCGCGCTTAACGCTGGCAGCGAAAACATCATTGCGGTTGCAGCAAGCGCGGCAAAAACGCCCGTTCTGACGCCTGCAAACCGGGGCGAATTCGATTTTTTCAGCATTTTGGGAATATGTCCTCGTGCGTCGGATCGGTCGCGCTGACCAGTGACCGCAAAGCGAAAAACCGCCTGCGAGCGAGCGCAGTTAGCGAATGGAGCGGACTCGATAGACCAGCAGAGCCGCTGGTGCCAAGTTAAATCTTGGACAGACGTTACCGGCCGGCTCGTTGCGGTAGCGCAGTGCAGCGCGGCATTGTAAATAAAGTCAAACCGATTGCCGTGTGCGTTGACAAGCGACGGGTGCGGTTCTTATGTCTCGGTGTCCCGGCTGTCGGCCGGTTGCGGCTGCGCGCCTTGTCGCGAATGGCCGCCGTAGGCGTTTCGGTTTCATAAGTATGCAGACGGGCTGCGTTTCGAGCGCCTCGATGTGCGCTGATCACGAGCGTCTGATAGGGATTTTCACTGCGGGTCAGCCGGCTTCAGGCGTGCTTGATCCGTGGCTGGCTGCGGCGCGTTAGAGCGCTCACGAGATAGGAAGGCACTCCATGCTCTCTTTGGGCAACTTGGGCGGCATCGCATCAAAGATTTTCGGATCTTCCAATGATCGCAGGGTGAAACGGTTCAGGCCGCGCGTCGATCAGATCAATGCGCTTGAATCCGAGCTGGAGGCGCTGTCCGACGATCAGTTGCGCGCCCGAACACAGGAATTCCGCGAACAGATCACCAATGGTGCCGATCTCAACGATCTTCTGGTGCCGGCGTTTGCCACGGTCCGTGAGGCTGCCAAGCGCGTTTTGGGGCAACGGCCTTTCGACGTGCAGCTCATCGGCGGCATGGTGCTCAACGAAGGCAACATCGCCGAGATGAAGACGGGTGAGGGCAAGACGCTTGTCGCTACGTTGCCTGTATATCTCAACGCGCTTGCCGGCAACGGCGTGCATGTCGTTACCGTCAACGACTACCTCGCCAGCCGCGACGCCGAATGGATGGGGCGGATCTACAAGTTCCTCGGACTAACCGTCGGGATTATCGTTCACGACCTCGACGATGCCGAGCGCAAGGCGCAGTACGACTGCGACGTGACCTATGCGACCAACAACGAACTCGGGTTCGATTATCTCCGCGACAATATGAAAATGTCGAAGGAGGAGATGGTGCAGCGGGGGCATTCGTTCGCCATCATCGACGAGGTCGATTCCATTCTGATCGACGAAGCACGCACGCCGCTCATTATTTCGGGCCCGCTGGAAGACCGCGCTGAACTCTACAACACGATAGATGCCTTCCTGCCCAGCCTGAAAGCCGAAGACTTCGAACTAGATGAAAAGCAGCGGCAGGTTTCGCTCACCGAAAGCGGCAACGAGACGATTGAGCAGCTTTTAAGCGAAGCCGGTTTGCTCAAGGGCGAGTCCCTTTACGACAGCGAGAACGTCACGGTCGTGCACCATGTCAACCAGGCGTTGAAGGCACACAAGCTGTTTCAGCGTGATCGCGATTACATCGTGAAGGGTGGCCAGGTCGTTATCATTGATGAGTTTACCGGCCGCATGATGCCGGGGCGCCGGTATTCCGAAGGTCTGCACCAAGCACTTGAAGCCAAAGAAAAAGTCGAGATCCAGCCCGAAAATCAAACGCTGGCGTCGATCACTTTCCAGAACTATTTCCGCCTTTACAACAAGCTTGGCGGGATGACCGGTACGGCTTCGACGGAAGCGTCTGAATTCATGGATATCTATGGTCTGGAAGTGATCGAGATTCCGACCAACGTGGACGTGGCGCGCGTTGACGACGACGATGAAATCTACCGGACGCAGTCAGAGAAATTTTCAGCCATCGTTATGACGATTGCCGATTCCCACCGGCGTGGTCAGCCGACCCTCGTCGGTACGGCGTCCATTGAAAAATCCGAACAGCTTTCAGAAGTCCTTAAAGATAAAAAGTTCATTGCCGACCTGGGCGAGAAACTGCTGGCGCAGGCCGAACCGCTCAGCGCGGAAAAGGACGGGGAATACAAAACCTACCTTATGGAGCTGGGCAACTACCTGAACGAGCTGGCGAAAAACGTGAAGGGTGATGCAGCACCGGTTGCCCACCACGTCCTCAATGCCCGCTATCACGAGCAAGAAGCTCAGATCATCTCGCAGGCAGGCGTGCCCGGTGCCGTCACCATTGCAACGAACATGGCCGGTCGCGGCACGGACATTCAGCTTGGCGGCAACGTCGAGTTCCAGCTCCGGGACTGGATCGCCGAGCAAACGGAAAAGGGCCATGCGCCGGACG
>CAYGRH010000361.1:3100-3453 GCA_964352165.1 uncultured Hyphomicrobiaceae bacterium
GCTGCACTGGAGGCGCCGAAGCGACAGCCGACGGCGCCGGACGATGCTGCAACGGAGAAAATGCGTACGGAAATCGAAGCCGATGTCGCAGAGAAGAAGCGATTGGCGCTTGAGGCAGGCGGGCTGTACGTGATCGCAACGGAGCGACACGAAAGCCGGCGGATCGATAACCAGTTGCGGGGCCGGTCGGGTCGCCAGGGTGACCCAGGCCGGTCGAAATTCTACCTCGCGCTCGATGACGATCTGATGCGCATCTTCGGCTCCGACAAGATGGACAGCGTGTTGAAGACGCTTGGTCTGCAGGAAGGCGAGGCGATCACGCACCGCTGGATGAACAAGTCGCTGGAGATGGC
>CAYGRH010000362.1:0-3422 GCA_964352165.1 uncultured Hyphomicrobiaceae bacterium
TCGCGGACGATGGCCTGGGCCAGAACGGTGGCCGTCGTGGTGCCGTCGCCAGCGACGTCGTTCGTCTTGGAGGCGACTTCGCGGACCATCTGCGCGCCCATGTTCTCGAACTTATCTTCCAGTTCGATTTCCTTGGCGACGGTGACGCCGTCCTTCGTGGTGCGCGGAGCGCCGAAGGATTTCTCAATGACGACATTGCGGCCTTTGGGGCCGAGCGTCACTTTGACGGCGTTGGCGAGAATGTCGACACCGCGCAGCATGCGCTCGCGGGCATCGGCGGCGAAGCGGACGTCTTTGGCAGCCATGTTAGCTGTCTCCTAGTTGGGAATTTGGTTTCAGTCGGGAAAACAAGGCGCGGTGATCAGGACTGCAGGATGCCCATGATGTCGCTTTCCTTCATGATCAGCAGCTCCTGGCCGTCGATCTTGACTTCGGTGCCGGACCACTTGCCAAACAGCACGCGGTCACCGGCTTTAACGTCGAGCGGCACGAGTTCGTTGTCATCGCCTCGGGCGCCAGGGCCGACGGCCACGACTTCGCCCTGCTGCGGCTTTTCGGCTGCCGTTTCAGGAATGATGATGCCACCGGCGGTTTTGGTTTCGCTTTCGACGCGCTTGACTACGACGCGGTCGTGGAGGGGACGAAATTTCATTTGAGCAAAGCTCCGTTTGCTTGAAGGCGGAATGTGCGGGCGCGCACGGCGTGATTGGCACCGCGAGCGCGCTGGTCCCGGTCGGGAATCCGGACCGAGGGCGTTAGCACTCGCTTTAAGTGAGTGCTAACGGTGCACGGGAGATACGTGCGACCGCCTGGAGTGTCAAGGAGACCGCTCGCAAATTTTTGATCGGGGCGGTCATTGCACGCAGCTTCCTTAATTTCCCCGGGGAGCGTTGGTGCGGGAAATCTGCCACCTGCCGTGAGGAACGCGATGCCGGTGTAGCGCGGCAGCGGCGCTGGTCGTTCTTCGGTTCCCGTATCGTTTCTCGGGACAGGCTTGGTTCGTCGCGAATTATTGTTCGAAAGATCGGAACTATTGATTTATGGTCGGCGTTCTGCAACTGATCGGTAGGGCGGGTCGTTGGCACTGCTATGCAGGACGCGTCACTCACCTGTCAGGTGGCGATGATCGCAAACCTATCAAGGGCAACGTGCCGCCAAATTCTGCTGACGCAGCTTTTCAAACCTATGAGCGAGATCATGAGCGACAGATCATTATTCGAACCCGTAAATCTTGGGGCAATGAAGTTGAAGAACCGCATCGTCATGGCGCCGTTGACGCGTTCGCGGGCCGACGAGATGGCGGTGCCTGCCGAGTTCGCCGCGGAATATTATGCGCAGCGCGCCGGTGCCGGGTTGATCATCACGGAAGCGACGCAGTTTTCGTTCGAAGGAATGGGCTATCCGCGCACGCCGGCGCTGAATACGCCGGAGCAGGTGGCGCGTTGGCGCGATATCGTTGATGCGGTTCACAAGGCTGGCGGCAAGATGGCAGTCCAGCTCTGGCACTGCGGACGCATTGTGGCCCGCGAGAACCGGGGGCAGCCGGCGGATGTCGTTGCGCCGAGTGCGATCCAGGCTCCCGGTCAGATGTACACGGATGCCAAAGGCATGGTCGACCATGCGGTCCCGCGCGCTCTTGAGACCGATGAGATCGCGCGCATCGCGGGCGAGTTCGCGGCGGCTGCCAAACTTGCTATCGAGACAGGCTTTGACGGTGTGGAGTTGCATTCGGCGAACGGCTACCTGCTGCATCAATTCCTGTCGTCAAACGTCAACCGGCGGACTGACAAGTATGGCGGCTCGATCGAGAACCGGGTGCGCATGCCCCTTGAAGTTCTCGACGCGATCCTGGCCGCCGTGCCGAGCGAAATGGTCGGCATCCGGGTCAGCCCGGGGCACGCTTTCAATGGTATCGAGGAAACGGATCGCAACGAACTTTACGCGCACTATATCGGGGAACTTGAAAAGCGCAGGCTTGCCTATCTGCATGTCATGCGGGCGTTTGCGAACGAGGTCGACGGCGACGTGGTGGCTGAGGCGCGGGCGGTTTATTCCGGCAACATGATTGTGTGCGGCGGATATGATTTTGCCAGCGGCACGGAGGCGGTAGCCTCGGGCGTTGCTCAGGCCGTTGCATTTGGGAAGGCCTACATCGCCAATCCCGATCTCGTGGAGCGGTTGCGTGAAGGGGCTGAACTCAATACGCCCGACCAGGACACGTTTTATTCGCCAGGGCGCAAAGGCTACACGGATTATCCGACGCTGGCTGAGGCCGCCGAATAAATTAGAAAGGCGGAGCCGGTCTGATCCGGTTCCGCCGTATTGTTTGCAATCGATATTCGTGCGACCTGATCAGAAGTGGTCGTTTGAAAGCCCGGCTGTATCGAACACATGGCCCGAAAGTTTCGAGCCTTTTCGCGATGCCAGATAAAGAGCGAGTGCGGCGATATCGGGTTCGCTCGTCAGATAGCGTCCGTCGCTGCCGGTCTGGGCCGGTGCGCAAGGGGCGACGGCATTGATGCGAATGGATTGATCCGCCCACTTCGCCGCTTCGCCGCGTGTGATTGCTGCCAGCGTCGCGCGGATGAGTTCCACAAGCGTTGCTTCGCTCGCTGTCGTAGGTGTGGGGGCAACGATGACGTTGAAGATCGAGCCTTCGGTGAGCGTCAGGCGCATGCGGTTTGCGGCGATCCGTCCGGCCATCGTGGCAGCGAGCAGTTTGTCGGCGATAAAGTTTTCGAAATCCGACAGTTCGGCCATGTCGGTTAGATCGCGGAAGTTGATCGGGATCAGGTTGACGGCGATTTCCAGTCCGCCAAACGCCTTTTGAGCCGGGCCCTGAACGAAGCGCACCGTGTCGTCCGCGTTGGACAGGTCTGTTTCATAAACCTGGAGAGCTGATGCGGACTGCGCCAGAAGCGTTTCGACTTCGGCCATCTCGGGTGATGTCTCAGGGGTTTGCAGCACGATCTGCATGCGGTGTTCGGCAAAAGCACGCGCAATATCAACGCCGAAACGACTCGTAGCACCAGTGATGAGTACGCGGGCACCCGCCAACTCGGGATAAATGGCGTCTTGCCTGAGGTCGTCGACCACGCTCATCAACATCGGGACTTTCTCCTAGAATTACGCCGGACCGAGGGTTAAGCGCCCGACGGCACCATACCACGTCGATTCGCCTAACGAGAGCTAAACAAGCCCCCGATTCGGGATCATGCGGGGCACGCTCGTGGCGTGAAAAAGGCTATGCCCAAAAAATGCGCGTAAGCGTTGTTCCCATTTTGTTCCTTTTGTGCGCATGCCCTACTGCTGGATGATAAGTGCGAGGGACTGCCGGTGGTATTAGACTGAAAGCGATTGGGCAGCGAAAGATGGGGCATTGGGCATTCATCGAGATGGTTTGAAGGAGGCTGTGGGATGGG
>CAYGRH010000363.1:0-1269 GCA_964352165.1 uncultured Hyphomicrobiaceae bacterium
GTGATGGTCGAAGGTGTGTCGGGGCTGCTTGCCATCCACAGTGCGGATGAGCGGCCGGAGTTCGAGCCGTCGAAGATGCAGTTGACCTGGCCCAACGGGTCGGTTGCGCAGATCTTTTCGGCGGAGAATGCCGAGGGGTTGCGAGGGCCGCAGTTTGCGGCGGCCTGGTGCGATGAGATTGCGAAGTGGCGCAAGGCCGAGATGGCCTGGGACATGCTGCAGTTCGGTTTGCGGATCGGGTCTTTACCGCAGGTCGTGGTGACGACGACGCCGCGGCCGGTGCCGCTGTTGAAGCGACTGATGGAAGACGCGGGTACGGTTCTTAGCCGGGCTTCGACGAAGGATAACGCGGGCAATCTCGCACCGACGTTCATTGATGAGATGACGCGGCGGTATGCGGGCACAGCACTGGGACGGCAGGAACTCGACGGCGAGATCATCGCGGACGATGCGGGCAGCTTGTGGCGGCGGGACTGGATCGATGCGGGCCGGGTGCGCGAGGCACCACCTTTGCGCTCGCTCGTTGTGGCGGTCGATCCGCCGGTGACGTCGACGGTGACGTCTGATGCGTGCGGGATCGTGGTCGCGGGGCTTGGCGAAGATGGCCGGGTTTACGTGCTGGCCGATCGTTCGTTGCAGGGGCGCGAGCCTGCCGCCTGGGCGCGGGCAGCTATTGCGGCCTACTGGGATTTCGAGGCCGACAGGGTTGTGGCCGAAGTCAACCAGGGCGGTGATCTGGTGGCGACGGTGTTGCGCCAGATCGATGCCAAGGTGCCAGTGCGGAGTGTCAGGGCAACGCGCGGCAAGTGGCTCAGGGCCGAGCCGGTGGCAGCACTTTATGCCGAGGGGCGGGTGTGCCACGTCGGCGTGTTCGATGAACTGGAAGACGAGATGGGCGCGTTCGGAACGGACGGGCGGGCCAACGGGCATAGCCCGGACAGGCTCGATGCGCTCGTGTGGGCGGTGACGGATCTGGTGTTGCGCGAGACGACGCGGCCGGTGATCCGGGGGCTTTAGTTTGTTTGCGCTCAGGCGCCGCGCAGGCTCTCGCGCATTCGCGCGTCGGCCGGTCGGCCTCTGCGGCAGGTTCGGCTTAAATGCCGAACCTGCCGATTGGAGAGATGCGGCTGGGCGTTGAGGTTTTTTGCGCTCGCAGTCGGCAGGCCGGTGTGGGGCTTGATTTTCCCACACTCGGCAGGCCGGTGTGGGGTGGTTTTACTTTGCCCACACTCGGTAAACCGGTGTGGGGCCGGAATAATCTGAAACAGC
>CAYGRH010000363.1:1369-3391 GCA_964352165.1 uncultured Hyphomicrobiaceae bacterium
TTTACTTTGCCCACACTCGGTAAACCGGTGTGGGGCCGGAATAATCTGAAACAGCGAAGGGACACGAAAGATGCCGCGCATCCGCGATGCGCTGGCCCGATTTCTGCCGGGCCGGCCTCAAAGTGTCGAAAGCGAATTGAAGGCCAGCAAGGCAGGGCCGCTGATTGCGTTCCAGGACCTGGGGCGGCCGGTGTGGACGCCGCGCGATTACGGAGCGTTTGCGCGTGAAGGCTTCATGCAGAATGCGATCGCGTATCGCTGCGTGAGGATGGTGGCGGAAGCTGCTTCGACCATTCCGGTGTTGCTTTACGAGGACGATCACGAGCTGACCGAGCATCCGATGCTCGATCTTATGCGCAGGCCAAATCGCGACCAGACCTGTATCGATCTTCCGGAGAACTGGTACGGGTTCTTGTTGGTCTCCGGCAATACGTTTGCCGAAACCGTCGCCATTGATGGAGAGCTGAGAGAACTTCACGTCCTGCGACCGGACCGGATGAAGGTAGTGCCGGGGGCGGATGGCTGGCCGGAGGGTTACGAGTATACCGCGGGAGGCCAGACCGTCAGGTTTGCGGAAGAGGCTGTCGCAGGTGTGCGGCCGATACTGCATCTGAAAATGTTCCACCCCGATAACGATCACTACGGCATGAGCCCGATCGAGGCTGCGGCGTCGGCCATCGATATTCACAATGAGGCTGCGAGCTGGAACAAGGCGCTGCTCGACAATTCTGCACGGCCGTCCGGTGCGCTGGTTTATGCCGCGCGTGACGGCAACCTGACGGGCGAACAATACGAGCGGCTGAAGGCGGAGCTCGAAGACGGGTTCCAGGGCGCGAAACATGCGGGCCGGCCGATGCTGCTGGAAGGCGGGCTGGAGTGGCGGCCACTCAGTTTGAGCCCGAAGGAGATGGACTTTATCGCTGCGAAGGATTCGGCTGCGCGCGAGGTGGCGCTGGCGATGGGCGTGCCGCCAATGCTGCTCGGGATACCGGGCGACAACACGTATTCGAACTATCAGGAGGCAAACCGGTCGCTGTGGCGGCAGACGGTGCTGCCGCTCGTCAACCGGACGCTGGCTGCGCTGTCGAACTGGCTTTCGCCGGCGTATGGCGGAGGGCTCGTCCTGAAGCCGAACCTCGATGAGATCGAGGCGCTGGCGGGCGAGCGTGATCAATTGTGGAAGCGGCTCGAAGGGGCAAGTTTCCTGACCATCGACGAGAAGCGGGCGGCGGCTGGCTACAGCGCGCTTGATCCTTCCACGCAGTCGGTGGCGGGCCAGCAGGCCAAGCACAGCAAGGCGAGCGGCCTGGCGTAGCTGCAGCAAGAAAACGGATTGGCAGTGAAGTTCGCGGGCGATCTGTCCGGCGGGGTGGCTTCGCGTGGCCAGTCCGGATCAAACGGACGGCGCGATGTGAAACGGAAGATGGAGACGGCAAGGGTGATGGTTGAGAAAAAGTTCTGCAGGCTCGATCTGAAGTCGGTCGAGGCCGATGGCACTTTCGAGGGCTATGCCAGCCTGTTTCACCGCGAAGACCTGGGGCGCGACGTGGTCGCACCTGGCGCGTTTGCCAAGAGCCTCGTCAAGCGCGGGCCGGGCGGCATCAAGATGCTGTTCCAGCACGATCCCAACGAGCCTATCGGCGTGTGGGACACACTCAGGGAAGATGCGCGCGGGCTTTATGCCTCGGGCCGCATCATGGCGCAGGTGGAGCGCGGTCGCGAAGTCCTCGCACTCATGCAGGAAGGGGCGATCGATGGGCTTTCCATCGGGTTCCGCACCGTGAAGGCGAGGCGCGATGCGCGCTCGGGCGTGCGCCGGTTGATGGAAATTGATCTTTGGGAAATCTCGGTCGTGACGTTTCCGATGCAGCCGGAAGCGCGAGCGACGCTCATAAAATCATGGCCGTTCGGCGCGAAAGTGCCAAGCGAACGGGAATGCGAACGCTGGCTCACGCGGGATGCTGGGCTGTCGCGGAGTGAGGCGCGCGCGATGATGCGCGGCGGGCTTGCGGGTCTCCGGTC
>CAYGRH010000364.1:0-3385 GCA_964352165.1 uncultured Hyphomicrobiaceae bacterium
GCAAAATTGGACCGGAGCCCGTGACGGCAGTCGTGCGCGCTCAGCCAACAGGAAGCTATGCCCGCAAAATCTGGTTCTTCTACGAGTGGCTTATTGGCGACCGCCTCGATCTAGCCGACCTCAAGCGCGGGACGTATGTCGATGCCATCGATCCGCGACAGCAATGGGTGGCAACCCCGATAAACTCAGCCCGCCACCGGGTCCGCGATAACCTTCCAGGAACGCCGGCATTCTGCCCGCTGGTGCGGCGGACACCCTTGCTTGAGGCGCTTGCCGGTCTTCAACTGGCCGAGCGGGCTAGAGCGATTCCTGCTGTTGAAGGATTCTCGTGCAAGCTACGTGATTGAAGGCGAAAATCCACCGCAAGACCGCGTCCAGCGGTGGGGGCGGGCGATTGGTCAAGCAGGCTCCAGGGAACTTGATCTCGACGAACTGTTACGACTGCAGCAGCTCGTCATCGCGGATGATCGGTTTGTGCAACTTGGATTGCGGCGCGAAGGCGGTTTTGTGGGCCAGCATGACCGCCAGACGCAGGCCCCGATTCCCGATCACATCAGCGCGCGGCCCCAAGACGTTCCCGGACTGATCGATGGAATGATCGCTTTCGACCGTGACCGGGCCGAGGGTTTGGATCCGGTGATCGCGGCGGCGGTTCTGTCGTTTGGCTTTGTGTTCGTTCATCCCTTCGAAGATGGCAACGGACGGGTGCATCGTTATTTGATACACCACGTGCTGGCCGCACATGGCTTTAATCCGCCCGGAATTGTCTTTCCGGTCTCGGCCACGATCCTTGGCCGCATCGATGACTACCGACGGGTTTTGGAAGTCTATTCTTCGCGTGTGCTGCCTCTCATCGAATGGCGCGCGACGCCACTGAACAATGTGGAGGTTCTCAACCACACGGCCGACTTCTATCGGTATTTCGATGCAACGCCGCAGGTTGAGTTCCTCTACGAATGCGTGCGCAAGACGGTGGAAGAAGACCTCCCGGAGGAAGCGGCTTATCTGCGCCGCTACGACGATTTTCGCACGGCTGTTGACGCGATTGTCGACATGCCGGACCGGACCTCGGATTTGCTGTTTCGCATGCTCAACCAGAATGACGGCGTTTTGTCCAAACGCGCGCGTGAAAGGGAGTTCCAGAAGCTTACCGGTGATGAGGTGAAGCTCATTGAGGAAGCCTACGCGGCGGCTTTCGGGTCGTGATTGGCAACAGCGATGAACCAGAGCTTGGTTGTTGCGGGCGCTTTTACGGAAGGTCGTAACTCCGATTTACCGCATCGTCGCCTTCGCGCTGGCGGGTGACATCTCGGGATGAATTTGGCTGATTGTTGCGTAGTGATGAACGAATTGGGGAACGGACGACGATCTCTGCGAGCTCCGTGGTCGAGTGTCAGCCCCTCGAGTGTATCGGCCAGGGCATCATCATCGTTCTCTGTATAAATTGATGGAGCAGCAGCTCGCAGTGCCGCAGATGGTGGGCAAGCTCTGACGTAACGATGGGAGAAGATCGGCCAGGCGTTGACAAAGCCACAAAGACTCCCTACCGATGCCAATAGCATCAATACGCCTCTTATGAAGCGTTTCCCGCCATACGATTAAGGCTCCATGATTTTCCCTGCACAGATTCGCGCAGCACGCGCCTTGCTCAACATTAGCCAACGGCAGTTGGCCGAGGCATCGGGAATAGGTATCGCTACCATCAAGCGCCTGGAGACTCGGAATGGGATTGCTGGAGCAGCGAGGACAATCGCTCGCCTTCAAGAAATCCTGGAAAGCCAGGGTGTGGATTTCGTAGCTCAAGACGAGCTTGCCGGACCAGGCGTTCGCCTAGCGAAACGTTTGCAATTGTAAGCCTGCAAAACGAAGCCAATAGCGTGCATTCGCGATAACAGGCCCTGCATGCCCCCTCTTTGCCCCCCCGTTACCTGCGTAAAAACCGCTTGCTAACACCGTGTTATGGACGTGTTTTTCACGTGTTATCCGAGACTAGCCCACACACACAAAACGCAAATGAAACGACGTAAGTCACTGACATGAAAGGCACTTGCATTTCAGGGTTGGTGGTTGGCGCCGCTGGATAGATAAAAAACACGCTCAGACCTGCCAAATGGGGGTCCGAGATCTCGGCGAAAGGCCGCCTTTGCAAGGAACTTTTGTTGGAACGTTACGACTTGGATCACCGCGTTCGACATCAGACAGGAGCACGTTTTGCAGCAACATAGTGAAGTAGCGCGGGTACTGCTGCCGCACGTGCTCGTGGCCGGCAAGGCGGTCATGACCCATTTCCGGGACGGCTGTGAGGTGTTGACGAAATCGGGCGGATCGCCTGTAACCCAAGCCGACCGGGACGGGGAAGATATTCTGCTAAGCGCTCTGGCTAAAATCGCCCCAGGCGTTCCGGTCGTTGCCGAAGAAATGGCCGGTAGCGGATTACCTTCGAAGATTGCCTCTGAGTTCTTTCTGGTCGACGCTCTCGACGGGACTCGCGAATTCACCAACGGGCGCCCAGAATTCACGCTCAACGTTGGTCTCATAAGCAACGGCAAGCCCATATTCGGCGTGATATATGCGCCAGCGCTATCGCGCCTCTACGTCACATTGGCTCCCAACCACGCCATGACCGCTAAACTGTCGCCGGATGTTCCACACGTCGTCCTCGAGGATCTTGATGGTCAGCGGATGCAGGTGCGTGGCCTTGTTGACGGAGAAGGCCTGATTGTTACCGCTAGTCGATCACACGGCAGCGAAGAACTTGAGGCTTGGCTGATGGACAAGGTGGTCGCGGCACGATCCAACATCGGGTCGTCGCTGAAGTTCTGTCAGGTTGCGTCAGGCGAGACGCATGTCTATCCGCGATTTGGCTCGACTATGGAGTGGGACACATCGGCAGGACACGCCATTGTGTTGGCGGCAGGTGGTTGCGTAACCGACGCTCACGGCACACCGCTGATGTACGGCAAGACGGATCAGGGTTTCCTCAATCCGCATTTCATTGCATCTGCGGTTCCCCTGGCCAGCTTCTACGACTAATCGCAGCCACTTATGGTGCAGATGCGGATATTTTATGGACAGCTGTCATGGCAAGGTCAGCTTCGAAAACAATACGACTGGGCGTTTGAACAACGAACTTCTACAAACGATATTTCGAAGCGAACACAGACAAATTAATCAGAGCAATTACAAATACTTGATCGAACACCAAGTTGTCATTGCCATGCGAGGGTAACGCACGTGATCAAGGCTTACACAGCAAGGCAAAACGCGCCTGGATGTGTGCCCGCAACAACCCAATCGAAATCATCATCGAGTACAGGACAACAGAAACGATGAAAGTTCTTCTCACCGGAGCGGCTGGCTTCATCGGCTTCCACGTCGCCCGCGC
>CAYGRH010000365.1:0-3371 GCA_964352165.1 uncultured Hyphomicrobiaceae bacterium
CCAAGGTGATCCTGGTGACGGAATGCTCGATGAGCTCGAACGTGGCAGCCGAAGTGCCCGACGTGGAATTCGTCCGGCCATGTAACCTGTGCCCGCACATGAAGCGCATCAGCCTCGAAGCAATCCTCGATGCTCTGCTCTACATGCAGCACGAGGTCACCGTCGATCCGGCGATTGCCGAACGGGCCCGCCGCTCCGTGGAGCGCATGGTCAATCTGACCAACTGATGTGGTCACTCTGATTACCCGAGAACGCACGACAACGGCCGGCGGCGATTTCCGCCGCGGGCCCACCGCCCCTCATTTCGAGAAGGCCAGCTCATGACCCACGCCACCCCAGGTTTGCCGACCGGCAGCACCGTTGCAGACCGGACCGGTTTTTCAGCGGGCGACCTGATCGGCAGGCGGGGCGCTTCAAACAAGGGCGATATCGTCATTATCGGAGCAGGCCTTGCCGGGCTGTTCACCGCTCTCAAACTTGCACCACTCCCCGTTACTGTGATTGCAGCCGCGCCCCTGGGCGAAGGCGCTTCAAGCGCCTGGGCGCAGGGGGGAATCGCGGCAGCCGTTGGAGAAGGCGACACGACGGAAGCGCACGCTGCCGATACGATCGCGGCGGGCGCAGGCATCGTTGATCGGGAAGTCGCTCGCACAATTGCCGACGAAGCCCCCGACCGCATTCGCGACCTGTTATCCTTCGGCGTCCCATTCGACCGCGACCTTGAAGGCCACTTCGTCCTGTCGAAGGAAGCGGCGCATTCAGCAAATCGCGTCGTTCGCGTCACCGGCGACCGAGCAGGCGCAGCCATTATGCAGGCACTCATTGCACAGGTCCGCGCGACACCCTCGATTCGCGTGTTGGAAGGCTTCAGCGCGCAGGAACTGGTGACGCATAACGGCACAATCAACGGCGTCCGCCTCATCAGGTCTGCCGACCTCGGCAACGGCCACTACGACCTCATCCCGGCATACGCCGTGGTTCTTGCAACCGGCGGCATCGGCGGACTTTATAAGGTCATGACCAATCCACCGCACGCGCGCGGCGAGGGCTTGGGTATGGCCGCCCGCGCAGGCGCAATCATTGCCGATGCCGAATTCGTCCAATTCCACCCCACCGCCCTCAACGTGCCATCGGACCCCAACCCGCTGATTACCGAAGCGATCCGAGGCGAGGGCGCGCCCCTCGTCAATGCGGACGGAAACCGTTTTATGTTGGCCATCCACCCGGACGCAGAACTGGCACCTCGCGATATCGTAGCGCGCGGCGTCGCAACCGAGATCGCCGCCGGCCGGGGTGCCTTCCTCGATTGCCGCAAAGCCATCGGCGCGGATTTCGCCAGCCGGTACCCAACCGTCTTCGCGCATTGCCAGAACGCTGGCATCGATCCGGCAACCGATCTCATCCCCATTGCCCCGGCAGCCCACTACCACATGGGCGGCATCGCAACCGGTATCGAAGGACGCTCGTCCGTCCCCGGCATGTGGGCACTCGGAGAGGTTGCCTCAACCGGCTTGCACGGTGCCAACCGGCTGGCCTCCAACTCGCTGCTTGAAGCCGTCGTCATGGGGGCCCGCGTCGCCGCCGACATCGCAGCGACCGTGCCTGAAACCGTGCTCGTCCGCGCCGAACTCGAACCCCGTCCCGGTAACCCCGGACTGCCGGCCGGCCAACGCAATGCGCTCATCGAGTCATTGCGCGAAACGATGACGCAGAATGTCGGCGTGGTTCGTACCGCGTCTGGACTGAGGGCTGCCATCTCCACGATCCGCGCAATCCGCAACCAATCAGATGCTAACGATCCCGACCTTCACAACATGGCTATCGCCGCCGGTCTGATCACTGCGGCAGCTTTGCGCCGAGAAGAAAGCCGCGGCGCCCACGCCAGGGCCGACTTCCCCAACCTGTGTGCAAGTTTGGCTGGACGAAGCAGATTGACGCTCACTGAACTCGACCGCAATGGGGGAACGATCGGCGGTAGCACGCCTTTGAGTGCCGGTGCCATTCATGCCGCCTCAGACTCATGGCCTGTTGAGTTGTGTGCTGTCGGCGACCGCCCGGCAAGCGATTGCACAGAACTGCTAAACCACGTTGCAGCACGATGATAAAGCCAACCGACATCGCCCCCCTGCCGGCAAATTTGATCCGGAGCGCCGTTGAGGCAGCACTTGCCGAAGATCTTGGTCTTGTCGGAGATCTGACGACCGCTGCCACCGTGCCTGCCGATGCCACCGCCCGGGTCTCCATCGCAACCCGAAAAACCGGCGTGATTTCCGGTCTGGAAGTTGCAGCAGCGGCCTTCAATTGCCTCAACTCATCTGTGCGGTTCGATACCAATGTGTCAGACGGCGATATGGTCCCGGCCGGGACGCGCATTGCCGCCATCTACGGCAACACGCGAGCTATCCTAAGCGGCGAGCGCGTCGCCTTGAACTTTATGGGTCGCATGAGCGGCATCTCCTCGCTCACGCGCGCTTACGTCGATGAAGTCGCCGACACCGGCACTGAAATCGTCGATACCCGCAAGACAACACCGGGACTGCGCGCCTTTGAAAAGTATGCCGTTCGCTGCGGCGGCGGCATCAACCATCGCACCGGACTATTCGACGCGATCCTCATCAAGGACAATCACATCGCCGCCGCTGGTGGTATCGAAGCTGCCCTGGAAGCCGCTGCCGAGGCAGCCGGCCATATGGTGAAGATCGAGATCGAAATCGACACCCTCGACCAGCTTCGCCTAGTCGATTTTGCACTCGCCGATTGTATCCTGCTCGACAACATGAGCCTCGATGATCTACGCGAGGCGGTCAGCTTCATCGACCAACGCGCCCTGATCGAGGCCTCAGGCGGCGTTGATCTCACGACCGTTCGCGCCATCGCAGAAACCGGCGTCGATCTGATTTCCGTTGGCGCCTTAACCCATTCGGCAGCGGTTCTGGATCTCGGTCTCGACTTCGAAGCCTGAGCCCGGCCCAACTTTAAACACCTGTCAATGCCGCCGAACTTGCGCGCTAACACCGGCACAAGATAACCCCGAACAGACCGGGCGCTTGTTTTTGCCATCATCTAAGGTCATTTAACTGATCAAGCCACAATGAGCGCGGTAACGGTCTTTTCAGTCAAACCGCGACAACCAAGGGCGGAGTCATAAATGAGCGGCGCGGTTTTCTGGATTGTCGTATGGGGCCTGACGTCGTTGGCCGCGTCGGCCATTGCCGGCGTTCTCGCAAGTATGAAAAATCGCGACTACTCGTCCTGGATGGGGTGGTCGTTCATCTTCCCGCCGCTGGTTCTCTTCCTGGCGATCCTGCCGACAAACTCCGGCAGCCGCCCCAAGCGTCCCTCGCTTGATGACGAAGACAAGCATCTGTATT
>CAYGRH010000366.1:0-3337 GCA_964352165.1 uncultured Hyphomicrobiaceae bacterium
ACTTTACCGTGACGCTCTCCAATCCGAATACGGCCGGCAACGCGAGCTGCACCGTCGGGCTGTCATTTACCCGTTCGAGCCTTCCCGCAACGATGACGAACGGCACGTCGAACCTGCAATACTCCATTGAGTCGACGGGCGGGGCGACACTGTTGCAGACGACCGGTTTTGCGTTTTTCTCCAGCCCGCCCAACGCCAACAGGATCGGGGTGACTCTGGCGCCTGGGGCAAACGTTTCGATCACTGTGCGCATTCGCATTCCTGCCGGGCAGACAAGTGCAACGTCCGGGGTTTATTCCGACAACACCGTTACGGTCGGGATCTATGAATTGTTTTTCGGTTTTCTTCCGATTGCCGTGGTGGATGAGCGCACATTCACCGTCGGCGCTTCCATTGTTGGAAGCTGCGTTCTGCCCGCGCCTGATATTGCGACGCTGAACTTCACGCCGGCTATTACATCGGGCCTTCCAAATCCTGGTTTCGTTTTGACGTCGACATTTTCTGGAGTGAGCTGCACCGCGCCATCGCGCATCCGCCTCACCGGTTTTCAAATGAACCCATCGCCTGCGACGGGTGCCGTGGCGGGGCTCGATAATTTCATCGACTACCGCGCTGTGGCACAATTCGGAGCGGCCAACGCGACGTTGCGGACGGATCTGGCTTCCCAGGTGACCTCGCTCAACACCAACGTCGTGAGCGGAGCGGTCACGGGGGCTTCGATTACCGTCGACGTCAATCTGCTGGCTGCGCAGCCGATCATTGCTGGGACGTACTCCGCCATTCTTACTGTCACGATCGACCCCAGTCTTTGAGGGAAAGGCTCTCAACCAGCGCTATTCGGAGATGGAACCAAATCGCGTAGGCTGGGATTTCTTCTTGCCGGTTGAAGTTGATGCACAATCTTCGTCCACCGGGCTGCGGTTCGTTGTGTGTAGATAGTCCTCACAGCTTGCTCTTCGCGCGCCGCAGATTGTCCGACCAGAGAGAATGGCGGGACGGTTCCGGTCGGCGGGGCCACCGGCGTGCACGAACCCGACAAAGGTTTTGACCCATGATTGAGTTGCTTGCCTTCGATCCGATAGCGGTATTGATGACTCTTGCGGGCGAATTCGAGCTGGCATTGTCGCCTGACTGGTGGCGCAGCCACTACGACGAACTCATCAAAGTCTTCATCATCGACATCACGCTGGCAGGCGACAACGCAATCGTCGTGGGCATGGCGGCGTCGCGGGTCAGACCTGAGATCCGGTCGAAAGTGATTTTCTGGGGCATTACCGCGGCTGTCGTACTGCGCATCTTATTCGCCGGCATCACTCAACAGATGCTCGCGATTGTCGGCCTGACGCTTGCTGGCGGTTTCTTGCTGTTATGGGTGTGCTGGAAAATGTACCGGCAGCTTGTTGACGGCGAGGGCGATGCACTATTGGCGGCTGGTGAGGCCGGAGCTGCTGTCGGTGCGGGCGTCAGCTTTAATACTGCTGTCTGGCAGATCATTATCGCAGACGTTTCCATGTCACTCGACAACGTTCTCGCAGTCGCGGGCGCGGCAGGCGAGAGCAAGCTCGTTCTCATCATCGGCCTTGGCTTAGCCATCATATTGATGGCGGTGGCCTCGCACTTCATTGCAAGACTGCTCGCCAAGCATGCATGGATCGCCTGGATCGGGCTTGCCATGATCCTGTGGGTTGCGCTCGATATGATCTTCCGTGGTTCCGGCGAAGTGATCTGTGAAACATGGCGGATCGGATGCGGAATGGATTTTCACCGCGCGGTTTTGCAGTTTTTGGGTATCAACTGAAAGGTTAGGCAGATCCCTCCCGAATGCTGCGGTTTGAGCCTCGGGGTAAGACGGTCGTCATTGCGGCATCCCAAAGGATTTGCGCAGCCTTGAGATTGCGCGGGTGAAGACCGCGTTATCGTGGCTGGCGCGGGCGAGGACGAGTGCTCCTTGGATACCCAAGACGATATGCTCGGCTTGGTCTTTGGCATGTCCGCGCGGATGACCCAGCTTTTTAAGCGCGCGCGCCAAAGCCTTCACCCAGCGGTCGAAGTAACTCCGGATGGCGTCTGAAAAACTGTCCCGGGTATCGACCAGTGCCAGTGCACCAACCAGACAGACGCGGCTGCCGGAATCGAAATAGTCCGTGACAGCATCGAACATGTCATCGATGGCGCGGCGCGGATCGGCGGCGTTGTCGAGGGGTGAGAAGACGTTGTCCTCGAACCAGCCGTCGATCTGGGCAAGGACTGCAGCGACCATCTCCTCCTTCCCGCCGGGGAAGAAGTGATAGAGGCTCCCCTTTCCGAGACCGGTCGCCTCGGTGATGATCGAGAGGCTAGCGCCTGCTACGCCGTGCTCGCGAAATACTTCGCCCAGCGCGGGCAACACATCGGCGCGTTCGGCGACCAGCCTTGGCATCGTCTCAGAGACCCAAATCGGAGAGGCCGGGATGATCGTCTGGCCTGCGGCCCTGCGGCCAGCGGAATTTCCGTTCGGCTTCTGTAATCGGCAGGTCGTTGATGCTGGCGAAACGGTTCTGCATCAGACCGTCTGCAGCGAATTCCCAATTCTCGTTGCCGTAGGAGCGATACCAGTTGTTGCTGTCATCGCGCCATTCGTAGGCGTAGCGTACGGCGATACGGTTCTCGGTGAAGGCCCATAATTCCTTGATGAGCCGGTATTCGAGTTCGCGCACCCACTTTGCGGTGAGAAACGCCTGCGCCTCTTCCCGGTTGGTTACGAACGTTGCTCGATTTCTCCACTGCGTATCAAGCGTGTAGGCAAGCGCCACTTTGGCAGGGTCGCGCGTGTTCCAACCGTCTTCGGCGAGGCGTACTTTCTGGATGGCGGTTTCGCGGGTGAACGGGGGGAGCGGCGGGCGCTGTGTCATCGCAATCCTCAATCTGTACCATTTGGTTTATACTGTACTTATCAGTACAATACCGGATCAGATTTTGCAAGACACCGAGTCGGGGCGTTCGCTGGGATCGTCTTAGATGGAATGGAGGCTTTGCGATTGTTGTAGATTTTTCGGCCGCAGGGCAGTCGGCACCGCCCATTAACCCGACGAATTTTGGGAGGTGCAACCCCGCCCGAACGGGCGAGGCAACCAGCACGAGTTTTGCGAGCAAGTTGTCCGGGCTTTCAGCAACGAACCGGACCGAAAGTCGCGAGCCGTGCTGACCAATGAAGCTACAGCCGGTTTTCGTGCCCTGCGCGGCCGCCGACAAACCGGGCACACGCCGGAGACCGATGAGCCGCATTCAACTACGGCACAACCACCGGCTTGTGATTGCATATCAATCGTTTGGAACTGAATTCTTGGCGGAGGGAGAG
>CAYGRH010000367.1:0-3307 GCA_964352165.1 uncultured Hyphomicrobiaceae bacterium
CATCCTAAACACGTTGCTTCGTGACAAATCCATCGGCAAGCGCGTCGTCCCGATCGTGCCCGATGAAAGCCGCACCTTCGGCATGGAAGGCATGTTCCGCCAGTACGGCATCTTCTCCCAGGTCGGTCAGCTCTACCGGCCCCAGGATGCCGACACGCTGATGTACTACAAGGAAGACAAGTCCGGGCAGATGCTGCAGGAAGGTATCAACGAGGCCGGTGCCATGTCGAGCTGGATCGCAGCAGCAACAAGCTACTCGACCTCGAACTGCCCGATGATCCCGTTCTACATCTATTATTCGATGTTCGGGTTCCAGAGGATCGGCGACTTGGCATGGGCTGCAGGCGACATGCGCGCCAGAGGCTTCCTGCTCGGCGGCACGTCTGGCCGCACGACGTTGAATGGCGAAGGGCTTCAGCATGAAGACGGCCACAGCCACGTCCTCGCCGCAACCATCCCCAACTGCATCTCCTATGACCCGACCTACGGCTTCGAGGTGGCTGTCATCATCCAGGACGGCCTGCGCCGCATGATCGGTGAGCAGGAAGACGTTTATTATTACATCACGCTTTTGAACGAGAACTATTCCCATCCTGCCATGCCGGAAGGAGCCGAAGAAGGCATCGTCAAGGGCATGTACCTGCTCAAGCAGGCAGGCGACGTCCCGTCGGGCAGCCACAAGGTGCAATTGATGGGTTCGGGCGCCATCCTGCAGGAGGTGATCGCAGGCGCGGAACTGCTGAAGAAGGACTTCGGCGTTCATGCCGATATCTGGAGCGTAACGAGCTTCACCGAGCTTTCGCGCGAAGCAGCCGAGATCGAGCGCTGGAACATGCTGCACCCGGAAGAGCCGGCTCGTGTGCCTTACGTCACCGAATGTGTGAACTCGCGCGGGGCCGACGTACCCGTGATTGCCTCGACCGATTACGTTCGAATGTTCGCCGATCAGATCCGCCCGCATGTGCCCGGCGACTACAAAGTCCTGGGAACGGACGGATACGGCCGCTCAGATTACCGCAAAAAACTGCGCACGCACTTTGAAGTCGATCGCCACTTCGTGGCTGTCGCGGCGCTGAAATCGCTTGCGGATCAAAATAAGATTCCCTCGATCAAGGTGTCCGAGGCGATCAAGAAGTACAGTATCGACCCCGAAAAACCCTACGCCCCCAAGGCTTGAAACAGCCGACCGCACGCCCTCTCCGCCCGGAACGACAACGAGGAAAAGATGTCCACAATCGACGTGAAAGTTCCTGATATTGGTGATTTCTCGGATGTTCCAATCATCGAGATCCTGGTCAGTCCGGGCGACGAAGTGGCAGCCGAAGACCCATTGATCACGCTTGAAAGCGACAAGGCGACCCTGGAAGTGCCGTCGCCTTCGCCGGGCAAGATTGCTGAAATCCTCGTCAAGGTTGGCGACAAGGTTTCCAAGGGCACGGCGATTGCGCGCCTGGAAGAAGCTGGCGGCGGCGAGACCGCCAAATCATCCGGTAAGAAGGACAGCAACGACAGCTCACGGGCAATAGATGATGATAAGGGCTCAAAACAAGACGCCCAAAGCGAAGCATCGGCTTCCGGGTCAGCCAAAACCAAATCGGCTGCACCTTCAAATCCAGGCGTCAAAACAGGCGGCCTGCCCCCGCCGGTGGCCTTTACGGACGTTCACGCCAGCCCGTCCGTGCGTCGCGTTGCGCGCGAACTCGACGTCGATCTCACCAAGCTCAAAGGCTCGGGCGAGAAGGGCCGCATCACAAAGGAAGACGTCAAGCGCGCACTCTCAGGCGGCGCAGCGGCCCCGGCTGCAGGCGGCATGGGCATACCGGAAATTCCAACGCAGGACTTTGGCAAGTTCGGACCGATCGAGATCCAGAAGATGTCGCGCCTGAAGAAGCTTTCAGGCCCGCACCTGCATCGCTCGTGGCTTAATATCCCCCACGTCACCCACAACGACGAAGCCGACATCACAGACCTCGAGGTCTACCGCAAGACGCTCGACGGTGCCGCCAAGTCTCAGGGCTATCGTGTCACGTTGCTGGCGTTCCTCATGAAGGCAGCCGTCATCGCCCTGAAGGAGTATCCAGCCTTCAACTCTTCGATGGGCCCGGACAAGGACGCGCTGATCCTCAAGAAGTATTACAACATCGGCGTTGCCGTCGACACGCCGGACGGCCTTGTCGTCCCGGCGATCAAGGATGTTGACCGCAAGGGCATCATTGAGCTTAGCCGCGAACTGGGCGAAGTCTCCGCCCGCATGCGCGATGGCAAGATCACACCGACGGATATCCAGGGATCGACGTTTTCCATATCGAGTCTCGGAGGCATCGGCGGCACATCCTTCACACCGATCGTCAACGCGCCGGAAGTTGCCATTCTCGGTGTCGTGCGGGCGGCCACGAAGCCGGTCTGGGATGGCACCAACTTCGTGCCGCGACTGATGCTGCCGTTGTGCGTGTCCTACGATCACCGCGTCGTCGACGGGGCGCTTGCCGCACGCTTTACTCGCAAACTGGCTGACTCGCTGTCGGATATGCGCCAACTGATTTTGTAACGTCTGCGGATCCAGGGAGACAGCCAAATGAGCAAGAAAGAGATCCGCGTACCGGACATCGGAGATTTCTCCGACGTGCCTGTGATCGAGATCCTGGTGGCGGTGGGCGACGAAGTGGCCATCGAAGACCCGCTCATCACTCTTGAAAGCGATAAGGCGACGCTTGAAGTACCCGCCCCACTCAGCGGCAAAATCGAAACAATCGAAATCAAGGTCGGCGACAAGGTTTCCCAAGGGACGCTGATCGCAACAATTTCAGCGCAAGCTGGCGAGGGAGACTCCGCCGCATCGAAAGGCGCTGCAGATAAGCCTGACACAGCGGAAAAAGGCACTACCCCGGCTTCCGCCCCCGCTCCCACTGCAGCCAAGCATTCCGGTGACGCCGACATCACCTGCGAAGTGCTCGTCCTCGGGGCCGGTCCCGGCGGCTATTCGGCCGCATTCCGTGCAGCGGACCTTGGCATGGACACGGTCCTCGTCGAGCGTTGGCCGGTCCTCGGTGGCGTCTGCCTCAACGTCGGCTGCATCCCGTCGAAGGCGCTGCTTCATACAGCCGCCATCATGGATGAAGCCAAGGCGATGGCGTCTCACGGCATCAGCTTTGGCGAACCCAAGATCGATCTGGCCGCTCTGCGAACGCATAAAGAAAAGGTCGTCGGCAAGCTGACCACGGGGCTCGCCGGCATGGCCAAGATGCGCAAGGTCAACGTCGTCACGGGAACAGGCCGATTCCTCGACCCCAACCATATCGAGGTCACG
>CAYGRH010000368.1:0-3306 GCA_964352165.1 uncultured Hyphomicrobiaceae bacterium
AGCACGTCGGGTTTTTCCATGCCGTCGGAATGCCGCGCAAGGGCGACACCGTCGAAGCGCGGGATGACATGAATATGCAGATGGAAGACGGTTTGGCCTCCAGCGTCTTCGTTGAACTGCATGATGGTGATGCCATCGGCCTTGAATGCCTGTCTAACCGCGCGTGCGATTTTCTGGACGAGCGGGGCAAGCTTGGCGAGTTCGGCAGCATCTGCGTCGAGCAGATTGCGAGATGGCGACTTGGGGACGACGAGAACATGGCCCGGGCCTTGCGGCATGACGTCCATGAAACATATGGCGTCGCCATCCTCATAGACTTTGTGGGCAGGGATTTCACCGCGCAGGATTTTTGCAAAGATATTGCCCGTGTCGTAGGCGGGAGTCTTGCTGTCACTCATAGGTGGTGATCCTTCGGTTTGATTGTCTTCCGGGCTCGCTGGCGGAACGGCGTATTTTGCATGTCCTAGCGTTGCCGCCATTGGCTGGCTACCCGCATCAATCGTGTTCGGGCTCGTCAGCGACAGACGCAATCCTGATCGTGGTTGAAGCATCTTTCTTGTAGGGGGCAAAGTCCGCCAGCACGGTCTGGGCGTGGGCGATGTGGCGGCGCTCGTCGATGAGATAGCGGGCGATGGCCGATTCCAGTCCGGGGTCGGCGATCCAATGCAGCGAATAAGTCGTCGTCGGCATGTATCCACGGGCCAACTTGTGTTCGCCCTGCGCGCCGGCTTCAACACGCTTGAGGCCCTTTGCGATGGCATAGTCGATGGCCTGATAGTAGCAGACCTCGAAGTGCAGAAACGGGTGATGTTCGATGGCGCCCCAATAGCGGCCATAAAGGCAGTCGCCGCCGATGATGTTCAGCGCGCCTGCAACGTATCGCTCGCCATTGCGCACCATCACGAGAAGGCAGTCGTCTGCCATCGTTTCGCTGAGCAGCGAAAAGAATGCGCGGTTGAGGTATGGGACGCCCCACTTGCGCGTGCCGGTGTCCTGGTAGAATTCGTAGAACGCATCCCAGTGCGCTTCTTTGATTTCGCTGCCTGTCAGGAGTTCGATTTCGAGGCCAGACTCCAGCGCCTGAGCACGCTCTTTGCGAATTGCCTTGCGTTTGCGCGAGGACAGCGTGGCGAGGAAATCGTCAAACGTTTTGTAACCTTCATTCGGCCAGTGAAACTGCTGGTCGGTGCGCTGTAACAGGCCGAATTGCCCAAGCCGCTTCCAGGCGTCTTTTTCCAGAAAGGTTATGTGCAGTGAAGACAACTTCTGGAGTTTTTAGAATTCGATCGCTGCGCTTTCTAGTATTCTTTCGCGCTCGGCAGCGTCAGGGCCTGGCTTGACCAGCAGGCGTGGTCCGGGGACGGGCGTGAAGGGAACGGAACACTGCAGTTTCGGATAGTAGACGCCGCCGGCGCGGTGGTAGGCGTCTGCCCATGCGTGATCGAAGATGTATTCGCCTCGGCTGTGGGTCTTCAGGTAGGCAGGCATGCACGCCGTGGTGACTTCTTTGTCGTCTTGAAGTGCGAGATGGGCTGGGTGCCAACCCGATGAGGGACCCACGCAGCCGGCGTCCTCCAGCGCTTTCAGAAACGCGTGCGAGACAAATGGATTGTAGCGCGCGGCATCGTGTTTGGCGCAGGCATCCCATTCGGCCGCCGGAATGGCGCCGATGTCGGGGATGACCCTGACGGTGGCTCGTTCGCTTTCACCCATGTCTGTCTCTGAGATTGTTAATGGGTTGGCCCTGCAGAGCGGAAAGTTCCAGTAGTTTCATTTATAGCTCATGATCACATAGGATCGATCCCGGCGAATTGAATGGTTTCAACGCCGGGTGTCAGTGCGAGGAGTCGGGGTGCGGATCGACGGCTCGTGACCGCATATTTATAGTACGCAGATCCGGCGTATGGGATCAGCGAAGCGAGGCGTGAGGTTAGACGATGGGTTTCAAGTATACGGCATTGGCCGCTGTTATTGCGTTGGTGGGTGCGGTTTCAGCCGCCCCGCTGCTGGCGCGCGATGAAGGTGGCGTGAGCGTAGGAAATCCATCGTTCGTGCGGAAGATGGTATCTGCGGAAAATGTCGAGAAGGCGGGTGGCTTGGAATACGCCAAGCTGTTGCAGGGAGCCAAACAAAAGGGGGTTCTGCTGCGTGCTGGCGATCCGCAGGTGGTGCGTGTCAGGGCGATTGCCGAAGACATTCTGCCATATTCCTACCGTTTCAATGAACGGGCGGAAGGATGGGATTGGGAGGTGAACGTTTTCAAGTCGGCTACGATCAATGCCTTCTGCATGCCTGGCGGAAAGATTGCGATCTATACCGGCATTCTGGAGCGACTGGCGCTAAGCGATGATGAAGTCGCGATGATCATCGGGCATGAGGTGGCGCATGCGTTGCGCGAACACGCGCGCGAACGGATGGCCAAAAGCATGCTGACGAATTTCGGTGCGGTGGCGCTGGGCTGGTTCATCGGCAGCGACATCGCAACGAGCGTTGCACGCATGGGGGGCAATCTGCTGACCTTGAAGTTCAGCCGCGACGACGAAACGGAGGCCGATCTTATCGGTATGGAGATGGCCGCGCGCGCTGGCTATGACCCCAGAGCGGGCATCACGCTGTGGCAGAAGATGAGTCAGGCTGCGCAAAAACAGCCGATGGAATTCATGTCGACGCACCCTTCCGGCGAGACGCGCATTGCCAAGATCGAGGCTAATTTGCCCGACGTCATGCCGCTTTATGAGGCTGCTCGGAAGTCTGCGAATTAGCTCGTTTCAATACGGTTGCGGCGGCGTCCATGGCTTGCTGTCTTAGACCCTGCAGGGTCCTTCGAAGATCGCTGCATCCGCCCATTGGCCTGCAATCAGCCAGTCGGTGGGAGAGCGGACGGTCCATGCGAAGACCGGCAGGCCCTCGACTTCGCGAACGTAGCGGACGGCAGGCGTTGGCAGAGCGTTGATGTCATAGGCAATGAAAGACGGCGCGACGGCTGCCTGATCTAGAAGGTGCGTCAGGGCATAGGCGCGCATGCGGCCCAGTTGTTCGGCCTCAACACCGCCTTGGGTGAAATCGCGCGATACCAGTCCTCTTGGAATCTCGGGGCAAAGGTTTGCGACAGTGGTCATGACTGCAGGGTCAAAGGACATCAGTGCGAGCGGGCCCTTATATCCTTTTGCCAGTTCGCAGACCGCGGGGAGGAAGCCCGGATCGGGCTTGGTCCAGTCGCTCTTGATTTCCGCAAGAACGGGCACGCGGCCGTCCACGAGGGCGAGAAAGTCTGCGAAGGTGAGGAGAGGCGAGCCGCAGTCGGGA
>CAYGRH010000369.1:0-3282 GCA_964352165.1 uncultured Hyphomicrobiaceae bacterium
CTGGAACCTGAACGCGGGTCGGGGACTATCAACAAAACTCTCCAGTCGTCGGCGCGGTGCGCATCACCGCCCTACTCCCTGCCCTGCCTTCTCGGCGGCAGACATGTGCGGACAGTCATGAGCGAACCGAAACAACCGACAAATGCAGCGGCCATGTGGCAACACTGAAACGATCGAGGCACATTGGGACGAATTAGCGTGATATTTTCGCGACATTGTGAAGCCATGCCGCCGCAGGTCCAGCAAAAAATGAGTTGATTTGCGCGATCATCCACAACCTTGGCGTGGTTCGGCACGAGCTGGGATGCGAGGAGTTGAGGTTTATTGGGGACGGGGTCGCGGATTATCCTATGCGTTCGTTCGCCAGAATTTGGCCGCGGGCTGAAGAATTTTCCGCCCGCCAGCGGTCTGCCGGGAAGGCAACGAGGTTCGACTCGCAACTGGCGAGTTGTAGACGGCGCCAGCTCAAATTTGCGCTTTGCCCCGGCTCCGAGCCTTCATGGCTGGGGTGAGCGGAAAACCCGGATGTCCAAAAGCTTGATGCGCGATCGCAGCGTGTTGCGGTTGACGCCGAGTAACTCGGCTGCACGGATCTGGTTGCCGCGCGTTGCGGCTAAGGCAGCAGTCAGCAACGGCCGTTCGACCTGGCGGATAATGCGCTCGTATAGTCCTGCGGGGGGCAATTCGCTGCCGTAAGCGGCAAAGTGTTCGGCAAGATAACGCTCGACGATCTCTGGCAGGTCTTTGGGTTCGCCTTGATCGCCAGAAGGGGAAGCCGAAATGGTTTCGGCCAGCTCCTGCTCGATGATGTCGGCTGTGATCGTGTCGACCGTGTAGAGGGCTGCCAAGCGTCGCACGACGTTTTCAAGTTCACGCACGTTGCCGGGCCAAGGGTGCTGCTTCAGCCGCTCGATGGCGGGTGTTTCGATCCAACGCTGGCCCAAACCTTCGCGCGCGGCAATGCGCAGGAAGTGGCGCACCAGATCACCGATGTCTTCCAGGCGTTCGCGTAGCGGCGGAATGCGGATCGGCACAACATTCAAGCGGTAAAACAGGTCCTCGCGGAATAGGCCCTGCTGGATCTGAGTTTTCAGGTCGCGGTGGGTGGCGGCAATAATCCGGACGTTGGTTTTGATGGGCGTGCGGCCGCCGACCGTGGTGTATTCGCCCTGCTGGAGCACGCGTAGCAAGCGGGTTTGCGCCTCAAGAGGCATGTCGCCGATTTCATCGAGGAATAACGTGCCGCCTTCGGCCTGCTCGAACCGGCCCTGGGTGCGTGTCTGCGCTCCTGTAAACGCGCCCTTCTCATGGCCGAACAGTTCGCTTTCGACGAGTTCGCGCGGGATTGCTGCCATGTTCAGGGCGACGAAGGGGCCGTGACGGCGCTTGCCGTAGTCATGCAGAACGCGGGCGACGAGTTCCTTGCCGGTTCCGGACTCGCCATTGATCATCACGGTGAGATCGGTCTGCGTCAGCCGGGCGAGGACGCGATAGATTTCCTGCATGGCCGGCGAGCGGCCGATCAGCGGGAGATCCTCGCCGTCCGCAGATTCGGCAGGCGTTTTCGGTGTGGGCTTGCGGCCGGGTTCCGACAATGCGCGGCCGACGACTGACACGACTTCATTGAGGTCGAAGGGTTTGGGCAGGTATTCGAATGCGCCTTTCTCTGCAGCCGTCAGCGCCGTCATCAGCGTGTTCTGAGCGCTCATCACGATGATCGGCAGTTCGGGACGCAACTTCTTGATCCTGGGGATCAGGTCGAAGGCATTTTCATCGGGCATGACCACGTCTGTAATGATGGCATCGCCTTCGCCTTGCGAGACCCAGCGCCAGAGCGTAGCGGCATTCCCCGTCGCGCGCGGAGCATAACCCGCGCGGGCAAGCGCCTGGTTGAGCACCGTGCGGATAGCGGAGTCGTCGTCGGCGATGAGTATGGTGCCTCGGGCCATCAATTGTCCTCGTCTAGGCGTGCCGCAAGGCTGGCGCGCGTGGTGTTGATAACGCTTCCTGCAGCGGGAGAAGGATGCGGAAGACTGTTTTCTTGGGCTCGCTTTCGCATTCGATGATGCCGCCGTGGTCGTCGATGATCTTGGCGACAAGTGCGAGACCGAGGCCGGTGCCTGAATGCTTTGTGGTGACGAACGGGTCGAACAGGTGCGGCTTCAGGTGGTCGGGAACGCCTGGGCCGTTGTCCTCGACCTGGATCATCAACGGTAGCGAGATGCGTGAATCCGAGCCCGGAACCGAAAGGCGCACGCCGGGGCGGAAGCCCGTTTGCAGGACAATGCGGCCGTTATCGTCGTCTTCGCCGATCGATTCGGCCGCGTTCTTCACGAGGTTCAACAGTGCCTGTACGAGCTTGTCGCGGCTGCCGGGGACGGGCGGCAGTGATGGATCATAGTCGGCCACAACGTTGATGTGGCTGGCAAAGCCCGAGGTCGCAAGTCTGCGCACGTGATCGAGCACATCGTGGATGTTGACGGCTTCGTCAGGCAGCGGACGCTCGTCGCCGAAAGCTTCCATGCGGTCAACGAGCGTGCGGATGCGGTCTGTCTCAGAACAGATCAGTTGCGACAGGACGCGGTCTTCGTCGGGCAGGTTCTGTTCCAGAAGCTGGGCTGCGCCGCGGATGCCCGAAAGCGGATTCTTGATCTCGTGGGCGAGGACCGATGCCATGCCGGACACCGAACGGGCGGCCGCGCGATGCGTTAACTGGCGCTCGATCATCTGGGCCATTGTACGCTGCTGAAGCATCAGCACGATGGCTCCGGGTGTCTCGGGAAGCGGGCCGCCGTAGACGTCGACAAGCTTGGAGTTTGCGAACTTCGGCGTCATCATGTCGATGCCGTATTCGTTGACGGTCGCGCCCGTGCGCCGGACCTGCTCTACAAGCGAAATAAGCGGACAGCCAAATGCCAGGATCTTATCGATCGTCTGGCGCTTCAGCACGGCGACGCTGGTTGACAGAAATGCTTCGGCTGCCGCGTTCGCGTACAAGACGCTGTCATCTTCGGCGAGAACTAGGATCGGGTGGGGCAGTGCCGATAACAGCAGGTCGTGCTCGACGGGCCTGCGGACGGGTTGGACGGCTGGCAGGAGTCTTGGTGCGATTGGTGGCGTGCCCTGCTCGGTTTGAGAGCGTGATACGGCTTCTGCCTGGGTGACGTCAGATGTTTGCGTTGCTTTCGCTCGAGACTGCGCTCGCGAGCCAGTCTTCGTGGCGGCAACCTGTGTTGAGCCGGTTTTGGAGGCGGCGGCCTTTTTTGCCGGGGCCTGCGGGCT
>CAYGRH010000370.1:0-3275 GCA_964352165.1 uncultured Hyphomicrobiaceae bacterium
ATACGTTGGCGCGGTTTCTGGAGGCGATGCAGGCGTGGGTCAGCGAGAACGATAAGCTCGAAGATGAGCCGCGCTGGCGGTTGATGGCCAAGGCGCTGCATGCGGCGTCTGGATATGAGTGAGATTGCCCGTTTGCCCGTGGCCGAGGAGAGTGGGGTCAATTCCGGCTCTCGCGATCCTGGCTTTGGGGTCTATGTGCATTGGCCGTTTTGCGCTCAGAAGTGCCCGTACTGCGATTTCAATTCCCACGTCCGGCCCGGCGGTTGGGATGAGGCCACTTTTGTCTCAGCGTTCAAGGCCGAGATTGCGGACGCGGCCAAGCGGACGGGGCCGCGCAAAGTGGGCAGCGTGTTTTTCGGCGGGGGCACGCCGTCGCTGATGCAGGCATCCACGGTGGAAGCGATCCTGGCGGCAATTGCCGACGCCTGGACGCTGGATACGCAAGCGGAAATCACGCTGGAAGCCAATCCCGGGTCTGTGGAAGTCGAGCGCTTTCGCGGCTATCGCGCCGCGGGCGTCAATCGTGTGTCGCTTGGCGTGCAATCACTGCGGGAAGCCGATCTGCGCGCGCTGGGCCGCATTCATTCCGTCGAGGAAGCAAAGGCTGCGCTCAAGATTGCCGGTTCGGTGTTCGAGCGCATGTCGTTTGATCTCATCTATGCGCGGCCCAAGCAGACCGTGGCTGATTGGCGCGAGGAATTGAGCGAGGCGTTGGCAATGGCCTCGGATGCCGGGCATCTGTCGCTTTATCAATTGACCATCGAGCCCGATACGCCGTTCGAGCGCTGGCATGCTGCAGGCAGGCTTATCGTTCCTGACGGAGAGGCAAGCCTCGCGTTTTACGAGGCAACGCAGGAACTGACGGAGGCGGCAGGCTTGCCGGCTTACGAGACCTCGAACCATGCGCGCCCGGGTCAGGAGAGCCGGCATAACCTAGTCTATTGGCGGTACGGCGAATATGCTGGTGTCGGGCCGGGCGCGCATGGCCGTATCATCGAAAACGGCCAGCGGCTGGCAACGTCGACAGAGAGGCAACCGGAGGCGTGGGCTAAGCGCGTCGAGGAGACGGGTCATGGTCTGATCGAGGCGGAACCGTTATCGCGCCCGGAGATGGCCGATGAGATGCTTCTTATGGGGCTTCGCCTGATGGAGGGTGTCGATGTTGGCAGACTGGCGGAACTGAGCGGGTTCCGTCCCGCTGCTGGCGTGATCGATGAACTCTGCGGTGAAAGGCTGCTGGAGCGGTTCGAGGCGGGTGACGGGTCGATGCGGCTGCGGGCTGTCGGGCAAGGCCGGTTCGTGCTGAATGCGCTTGTCGTGAAGCTATCGGCGGCATTCGAGCCGGCAGCCGGGGCGTGACACAAAACTCTCCTGGGTAACCCAACCGTCCAAGTTGCGCTTTCGCGGTGCGGCAAACTCTGCGATAGACAGGCCTTCCCCGAAAATTAGCCGGCAGCAACCATGATCAGAGCGATTTACGACTGGACCATGCGGTCCGCCTCACACAAGCGCGCGCCCGAAGCCCTGTTTGGCGTGTCGTTCATTGAGAGTTCGTTCTTCCCGATACCGCCCGACGTTATGCTCATACCGATGGTGCTGGCCAACAAGGCGAAGGCCTGGTTTTACGCGGCCGTCGCGACGGTGGGTTCGGTGCTTGGGGGCGTGGCAGGCTATCTGATCGGCTGGCTGCTGTTTGACACCGTGGGCCAAGCGCTTCTCGATTTCTACGGTTACGCGGAGAAGTTCGACAAGTTTGCCGGGCAATACAACGACTACGGAGCGTGGATCGTCTTTTTTGCCGGGGTGACCCCGTTCCCCTACAAGGTGATCACAATTGCGAGCGGGGCGACGCAGCTCGATTTTCTCGTGTTCATGGTGGCGAGTATCGCGGCGCGGGGCTTGCGCTTTTTCATCGTGGCGGGGTTGTTATACTTTTTTGGCCCACCCATCAGGGACTTCATCGAAAAGCGTCTTGGTTTGGTGTTCACGGTGTTCGTGGTGCTGCTGTTCGGCGGCTTCATTGCGATCAAATATCTGCTGTAGGCTTTCCCGGTTCGTCGGCCGGGCGTTTGTAATGAGGTGTCGTCGTGCGTGCCAATCGCGTTGAAAATCCGCTGAAATCGGAAGCCTACAAGCTTGGTAGCGGAGTATTATTCGTAGCCGTCGGCATCATCCTCATGGCCCTGGCATTCGAGTACATCGGTGGGTATCTGCCGTGCCCGCTGTGCCTGCAGCAGCGCTACGCCTATTACGCCGGCATCCCGCTCCTGTTCATCGCGCTGGTTTTGCTGTCGGCTGACAAACGCTCTGCTGCCGCGTCGCTGTTCTTGTTTGTCGCATTGGCGTTCCTGGCAAACTCGGGCCTCGGAGTTTATCAGGCGGGCGCGGAATGGGGCTTTTGGCCGGGACCCGAATCTTGCGCTGCGGCTGGGCAAGGCGTGACGGCGGGGGGAGCAAATATGCTCGAAGCTCTCAAGTCCACGCGGGTTGTGAGCTGCACGGACCCTGCTTTCAGGCTGGCTGGGCTTTCGTTCGCCGGGTGGAATGCTGTCGTATCGTTGCTTTTGGCCATTGCGGGCCTGAAAGCAGCGTTTGCGGCCAACGAGGTCCACTAAAACGATCCGTTAGCGGCGCGTTTGGTCCCCTTGATTAGCGTCTTGGACAATTTAACTCCCTGATCGCCAGACTGATGCACGCATTCGGTTGACGCGACGACGCTTCTATCGTGGGCGGCCAAGGATTGTAAAACCCATATAACTTCAATGGCTTAAATTTATTCTCCGGCTCGCCGTACTGGTGGGTGGCCGATTATGGCAGGTCCCGGTGTGTCTATTCATCTCCCGTCAAGCATATTTCCCCAGGAAGGTCGGATTCAGGTCTTTTTGTTGCCGTGAAGTAACGGTTAATTCTCCCTCGTAAGCGGAACACAAGGCGAACTGAGTTGTTCATGAGTCTTGGTTGGTTGAGTTCCAATAGGTTTGGGGGAGTTGGCCGCTGTGAGTATTCCTGAGGTGCGTATTTGCCGGGAAATTCAGTTAGGGCCGCGTATTTTTTCTCCGCGTCAGATCTCGGTGCCAGTTCCGC
Organism: uncultured Hyphomicrobiaceae bacterium; assembly: GCA_964352165.1. Taxonomy (GTDB): domain Bacteria; phylum Pseudomonadota; class Alphaproteobacteria; order Rhizobiales; family Hyphomicrobiaceae; genus CAYGRH01. Next base: position 3,085 of record CAYGRH010000370.1, read on the forward strand.
AAAAGTCTTCAGTCGTGCGTTCAGTGAGTGGCGTTGGTTGTGTAGCGGCTGAGTTTGTAGCGTTGCGTCAAAGTGCGTTTGTTCCTGCGTATCGTCCTTCCCTCAAGGACGTTTTGTTCCCTGCTTTTCAAGCATCAAGACGATCTGCTCGAGATCAAAAGTCCAAGCGTCTCGCCGAGCGGATCGTCAGT
>CAYGRH010000371.1:0-3263 GCA_964352165.1 uncultured Hyphomicrobiaceae bacterium
CCACACACCCCTGAGGTGCCATTTCCATTTTACGGCCACGTCACTGCCGTCGATGACGCAGACCTGAAAATTTCTTTCCGTTAATCGCTCGTCTCCATCCAAAAGACTGAACAACGCGCGGGTGAGATTGCTCTCCGCCATAAATTTGCCCTTCACCTTGTGATCGGCGGCAGTGATCGCTGCCCGCCAGCGCGCCAGCGGCGCGCAATACTGAGGTATTTGGACAACGTTTTGCGGCATGAAACTCAAACACTCAACGTATTGAGCGAATGTAAGCTTCTAATTCATATCCTCCACACAAAGATTTTTACGACAATTACATTGCAATCCCATTGAGTGAATTAAAAGCTGCTAAACCATGCAATTGGCGCAATGAAAAATAAAGAATTTACGAAACGCTAACATCGATCTCACCGACGCCCTCGACTCCACCGTGCATTCGGTCGCCTGGGGCGATAGCACCGACGCCTGACGGCGTGCCGGTAAGGATAAGGTCACCAGCCGCCAGCGTCACGAACCCCGACAACTTTGCTATCTGCTCTTCGACGGACCAGATCATCTGAGAAAGGTCACCGCGCTGCGCCGCGGTTTCATTGACATCAAGCCAGATGGCACCTGCCCTTGGATGACCGGCCTGTTCAACCGGCACAAGTGCCGAACACGGCAATGAACCTTCGAATGCCTTTGCCACATCCCACGGCCGGCCCAGCTTCTTGGCTTCCCCCTGAAGGTCCCGGCGCGTCATATCAAGACCAACCCCGTACCCGAAAATGCAGTCCCTGGCGGCTTCAAGGGTAATATCGCTTCCGCCGTTTTTCAGCGCCACGATCATTTCCAGCTCGAAATGAACATTTGACGTTTGCGAGGGATAGACAAATTCCCCGCCAACAGAAACGTTCTGAGGGTTTTTTTGAAAGAAGAATGGCGGCTCACGATCAGGGTCATGCCCCATTTCGCGCGCATGCTCCGCATAGTTCCGGCCAATACAATAAATTCTGCGGATGGGGAAAAACTTATCCGAACCAGCAACCGGCAGCACCGGCTGCGCGGGCAGATCAATCACGAATTCCATTGAGGCAACTCTCTCGTTCTGGCCGGCGCGCACGTGACGGTGTCCGCGTTGAATAGGTTCGCGGAAAACTTAGAACCTGTTCATCGCACTGATGCAATCTTGCTGTATCAGTCGCTGGTGTTACTTGTGGTTTCGACATCTGCTCGAACGAGTGTTGCAAGTGAGGGCATATGTCGGAACGGGAACACTATGCGGGTGACATTCGGCCCCATGGAACTTGCTTGCGAAAGGCCTGGTCTGGCACTGCACGGCCTCGGTCGCCCTTAAGAACTGCAGGAATGCCGAACCGGGGAGTATCCCGTGGTCGGCACCGGAGATTTCACGATGACGAACACAGATCGCAACAACCGCAATACCGAACGGCCCGCTGCGCTCCCCGCATCGATTGACCGCACCGAGGACGTTCCGGCAAACCCGACCACCAACCCGACAATGGGCGATCTGATTGCAGTCCGGCTATCGCGCCGCGAATTGGTCGCGGGGATGCTGGCGACGACCGTGATCGCATCAGCTGTTTCACCTCGAGCGGTGCAGGCCGCAGGCCAAGCCTCGCAAATTACCGCGCCGGTTTCTGCCGACAGCGCCTTCACATTTCCCGAATTACAGGCAGGCGTCGACAAGACCCACCATGTCGCTGATGGCTACAACGCCGACATTCTGATCCGATGGGGCGATAGCGTAACCGGCAATGCACCCGCCTTCGAACCTACCAATCAGCAGGTCCAGTCCCAGGCCGCTCAGTTTGGCTACAACAACGATTTCCTCGGCTTTTTACCGCTTAACGGCGCGGACGATCACGGCCTGCTCGTCGTCAATCACGAGTATTCCAATGTTGAACTGATGTTCCCCCGGGAAGGCCTTCTCCAAAAGCCAGCCGACCACTCTGACATGACCCGCGAACTCGTCGACATCGAAATGATGGCGCACGGCGGTTCCGTGATCGAGGTCAGACGTGTCGAAGGCAAATGGCAGGTTGTCAGCGACTCGCAATATGTGCGCCGCATTACTGCTGATACCCCGATGCGCATCTCAGGCCCGGCCGCAGCGCACGCGCTGATGAAGACATCTGCCGACCCCGACGGCGCGATGGTCCACGGCATGATCAACAACTGCGCAGGCGCCATGACACCATGGGGCACTTGGCTGACCTGCGAGGAAAACTTCAACGGCTATTTCTGGGGCAAGGAGGCTGCCAAAACCGCACCAAACGCCGCCGCCCTGAAACGGTATGGCATCCCGGGAGAATGGTACGCCTGGGGCAAGTTCCACGACCGCTTCGACATCGCCAAGGAACCCAACGAGGTGAACCGCTTCGGCTGGGTGGTTGAAATCGATCCGCTGGACCCAACTTCGGTCCCAGTGAAACGCACAGCCCTCGGCCGCTTCAAGCACGAAGGCGCAGGAAATACGATCAACAAGGATGGCCGCTTTGTCGTTTATCAGGGCGACGATCAGCGCTTCGATTACGTCTACCGCTTCGTAACCGCCGGCACGGTCAACACGACTGACCCGAAAGCCAACGCAGACATCCTCGACGAGGGCACGCTCTCCGTGGCCCGCTTCGATGAAGACGGCTCAGGCACCTGGATACCGCTCGTTTTCGGTCACGGTCCGCTGACGCCGGCAAACGGATTTGCCGATCAAGGCGCAGTCGTCATCAACGCACGTCAAGCCGCTGACCTCCTTGGCGCAACGAAGATGGACCGGCCCGAGGACGTCGAAGTGAACCCAAAGACCGGCAATGTCTACGTCATGCTCACGCTGAACGAAAAACGCAAAGCAAGCCAGGTGGACGCCGCCAACCCGCGCGCGGACAACCGCTTCGGCCACATCCTCGAATTGCGCCCCGACGGCGGCGACCATGCTTCCAACGGCTTTCGCTGGGATGTGCTCGTCAGATGCGGCGACCCGTCGGTCGCGGAAGTCGGCGCAACCTTCAACCCGGCAACCAGCGCATCGGGCTGGTTTGCCAATCCCGACAACCGCGCCTTCGACGCCGACGGCAGGCTATGGATCGCAACGGACGGCAACTCGCAGGAACGCACCGGCCGCGCCGACGGCATCTGGTCACTCGAAACGGAAGGCGAGGGCCGCGGCACCGCCCGGCTCTTTTTCCAATGTCCAATCGGCGCGGAAATGTGCGGACCGGTGTTCACGCCCGATCTCGAAACCCTTTTCGTCGCCGTACAGC
>CAYGRH010000372.1:0-3259 GCA_964352165.1 uncultured Hyphomicrobiaceae bacterium
GACTCGGGTAGGCCCGGGCGCAGCGAGGAACAGCCGTGAGCGGAAAAATTAACTCAAAAAATCATCCGGCTTGCGCTTGGGTTGAGCCGCTGCCGCATCCTCCGCCAGATAATCGTCTGTCGTGCGCACTTTGGGTCGCGCGCCGCCCCTGAAAGGATCATTTTCCGATTCCGCAAGCGCCACGACCCGGCACCGGTCGCACATCTGAATGAGTTTGAGCTGTTCCTCGTTCTGGAACATCGAATGGCCCTTCAAGCGCTCCAACACGCGCTCTATTGAAGACTTTGCCCCAAACGCGATGCCGCAGCTGATGCACTCGAACGGTTCCTCGCCTTTGATGATCTGCGGCGACAACGCTGACGTCGCGAAATTGTAGCGCGGCTCAAGCGTGATGACGCTTTCCGGACACGTGGCAACACAGATCCCGCATTGCACGCACGCCGCCTCCGTAAACGACAGCTCTGGCTTTTCGAGGTTGTCGGCAAGCGCGTTGACCGGACATGCGCCAACGCATGACAGGCAGAGCGTGCAGCCCGCAAGGTCGACCTCGATGCGCCCATAAGGAGCACCCTTGGGCAGTGCGATAACCTCGACGGGGGCCGGCGCGGCCTCATGCAGCTTGGTCAGAACGGTTCGCGCGATATCGCGATTCGTACCGGCAACGGAGAATGAGTGTGCCGCGACATCTCCTACGTCGCTAAGGTCATGAAGCGCGGCCTCGATAGCGTCGGGATCGCGCTCGGTGACGGTAATGAACCGTGGGCCATCATAGCCGAGACCGGCAACGATTGCTGACGCCAACTCCGTCTGCTGTTCAAGTGCAGCAAGTTCCTCAGGGTGTTCGGGCGGAGCTAGAACGACGATCTGTTTCGCGCCAAGCGACATTGTTGCCGTCAACAGGTCGTTGCCCAATTGAAGCACCGAACCGAATGCCAGCGGCAGCACGTTATCAGGTAGCCCGCGACCGTAACGCGCCATCGCGCCGATCATCTCCGTGCCGTGTTTTTCATCGTGCATCAACACGACCGGATCGGTTCCACCAGCGGCCAGATAAGTTTTGATAAGCACACCGGCACGCGTAATGACGTCGGCGCGTTGCGGCATGGCATAGCTGGCAGCCCCTGTCGGGCAAACCGCCGCGCAGTTTCCGCAACCACCGCAGATCCCCGCATCGATCGCAACGTGATCGCCGTCGGGTTGAATTGCGCCCACCGGGCATTGATCAAGGCAGTTCGAGCAGCCGACTTTGCCCGAACGCGAATGCGCGCAAATCGATGCGTCGTAACTGATGTAGCGCGGCTTCTCGAATTCACCGACCAGATCGCTGATCTCAAACAGGGCTTTGGCCACGGCTGCCGGATTGTTCGGGTCGGCCTTGATGTATCCATCGCGACGTTCATGCGCGTTAAACAGAGGCTTGCCGCCTGAAAGATCCAAGATGAGATCGCACTTCGCGCTTGCCCCATCCCGCGCCATCGCGAACGCGAGCTCGCTTCGCGACGACGGCAGCATCGGCGCATAGCCGTCCACGGTGATGTCAAATCGACCGAGGTGCCCGCGCGCTGCCCGAATGCGGCCTGAGTAGATTGGTTGCGAGATCACGCCGGGCGGCAACGCTTCGTCGGGCTTGCTCAACAGCACGCTGACCGACAGCCGGCTGCTCAGGCTGGCGGCGGCATCGAGCGCGTCCTGGCCCGCCCCGTAAACAAGACAGATGCCCGTCGAGGAAAGCGTCATGGCCGGTGCTGGCTGGTTGTCCACGCCTGCGGCTGCAAGCAGCGCTGCGATTTTGGCCTGGGTATTGGTCTTGTCGCTGCCTCTTGAGGCCTCAGACCAACCGGCGTTTTCGCGGATGTTGCTGAAGCGCAGCTCCACGCCGCCTTCCACTGGCGTGCCCGCCCCTGCCGGAACGCTTTGCGCCAGGCTCTCGGCAATCTCGCGAAACAGTGGAGCTTCCTGTGTGCAAGCCACATGGACACAGGCCGACTGCGACACAGACCGCTCGAAGGTCTCCACCCCGGCCCGGCACAGCTCGGAGTGCACAGGAACGGGCTCGGAAAGTCCGAGCGCCTTGGCCAGCTTGTCTCCGTCGATCTGCATAGACTTTTGGCAGTTGCAGACGAGCAGCCGTTGATTCTTGGTCATAGCGGTCATTTCCGGGGGTCCTAGAGGGCTTACAGTTAGGCAATTTTATTCGCTTTTTGCACAGTCCTTGCTCTAAATAGCAAATGGCGTAGGATCAAAGGCTAATATAAACTTTGGTCTCACAAACGTTTGTATAGGGAGCCGTTCTGGCATGCAGACCTCGTTGTCGATTCCTTTGGGCGTTGTTATCGCTCGGGAAAAGGTCAGCCACCCTTGGCAGGATTTCCGTTGGCGGCCGGTTAGCGTCTTTCTGGACGCGCCGGCAAAGGCCGATTGGCGGGAATTGCGCCGTGGTGCTGGCTTCGTCCATTACCACGCCGCAACGCTGACTTTGGAATTACATCGCAAAGAGACCATGGCCTATCGGGTCAATCTCGCCAACGGCGCACCTTCTGTATACGTCGTCCTGCGCGATGACGGCGAGGGCGAGACCAATGCGCCGATCGACGTTCATCGCGTCACCGCCTCTCCGTTTGAGGCTCAGTCTCACGGCGATCTGGGCTTCGATTTCGTGGAAGGCGTTGCGATGCCGGACCGCCTGGTCGGTCTCGTGCAGTCGTTCATCGACGAACACCATGTCGAGGAAACGTTTTATAAGCGCAAGCGTGAACGGGCGCTAAAGCCCCAGGAACACAAGTTCGGCCAGGAGCCGATTTACGTTCTGCGCGAGCGCGCCGGTGAAAGTGTAACCGACCCTGCTGCCCACATCGATCCAAATCGGGGCAATGGCAACGGCACAAGCAAGCCCGGCAGGAAGGTCTGATTTCTAGGCGGATGAACGAAGATCCCGGCGAAAACTTTCTAGCTCGTTGGTCGCGTCGAAAGCGGCAGACCCACACCGATGGCGATGCGGCTGGCGGCGACGTTGCCACGCTTCCAAAAGACAGTGCCGGGAAAGTGTTCAAAGCTGAGAACGGCAAACCGGCGGCCCCTCAATCCGACCACGTCACCGGCGATGGTGGCAGTGCTGGTGAAGCTAACCTCGCTGACGGAGAAGATGGGCAGGCCACCGGCGAAAGTGCGCCTGGCCGCGACTTCTCTGATATCGACTTCGACAAACTCGACTTCGAGTCCGACTACACGACCTTCATGGAAAAAGACGTGCCCGACGACG
>CAYGRH010000373.1:0-3259 GCA_964352165.1 uncultured Hyphomicrobiaceae bacterium
AGATCGACGGCAATTTCACGAGCGGCCAAGCCCGCGCTGTCGTCGTCTTTGCCTTGACCTCTCCCGCTGCCTTGCCTTGCCACGGCGTGCTTGGAGTTTGCTCCCGTTCTCGTTTCATTGTCGTGAGACACCAGCTTCAACCCCAAGGCCCGCGCCATCGAGTGGAGCTGCTCTTTGTTTGTTTCGATTTGTTGCGCAACCTGGACCACGGGCCGCGGGCTGTCACGTCGTTTTGCGAATGACCGCTATCGTTGGGCCCCGCACTATAACCGCGCCCATCACCGATGGACGCGCCAGGCATTCCTATTTCATGGCCCATTTCGCGCGCCAGCTTATGCAGCTCTGCAATGCGGTTTTGCGTGTTGGGGTGAGTTGAGAAGAGATTGTCGACACCTTGGCCGGTCAGCGGGTTGATAATGAACAGATGTGCGGCCGCTGGAATTGCTTCGGCTTCCTCGTTTACGATCCGCCGCCCTTTCATCGCGATTTTCTCCAAGGCCGACGCCAACCACATAGGGTTGCCGCAGATCATCGCGCCCATGCGATCGGCAGAATATTCACGCGAGCGGCTTATCGCCATTTGAACCAACATGGCGGCAAACGGAGCGGCCAGCATAGCCAGCAGGACGCCGATAAAGCCCAACGGTCCGCGATTTTCGCGTTGGCCACCAAACAGCATCGAGAACTGGAGGTACTGCGCCAGCATGGAGATTGCACCGCCTATAGTCGCGGCAATTGTCATTGTCAGCGTGTCGCGGTTTTTGATGTGGGCCAGTTCGTGGGCCATGACGCCGGCGACTTCTTCGCGCGTCAGCCGGTCAAGCAGTCCCTGGGAAGCGGCAACGGCGGCGAATTGTGGTGAACGACCGGTGGCAAACGCGTTGGGCTGCTCCTGGGGAAGAATGTAGACCTTCGGCATCGGCAATTCGGCGCGGGCCGCCAAATCGCGGACCATGTTGTAGAGGTCGGGTGCGTTGCGTTCGTTGACTTCGCGTGCCTTGAACATCCGAAGGACGATCTTGTCTGAATTCCAGAAACTGATCAGGTTCATGACAAGGGCTGCGCCGAAGGCTACGACTATGCCGGTCTGGCCGCCGATCAGGGCACCCATGGCAACGAGAATTCCGGTCAGCAGGGCCAACAGCACAAACGTCTTGGCGTAGTTCATCGGCATTTCATTGACTCCAAGACATTCAATAATCCAGGCATATCGCGAAGACGCGCTTGCCGTAAGGTTCTTAAGGGTTCGTGCGCCGTCTTTGAGAGCGGGCGGGTTACTCAAGCCAGGACCAAACGCCCGATGAACCAGAAAGGTTCGTGCAGTCGTTTCATCCAAGTATGCGTGATATGGGACGTCGCGGCGATCTTACAAAGCACCGCGCAGGAGGCCTGATTTGGACAGACGTGAGCAATCGCCGGACGAAAAGACCGCGGCGGCAGAAGGCACGCCGGTAGGAAACGCGACCGCAGAGACGGTTGAGCCCAAGCCACTAAGCCCGGCAGCAAAACGAGCCCTGGCCGAGGCCGAAGCGCGGCGGGAGGCCCAGTTGCAGGCCCAGCAAGGCAGCCAAAATCCGTCGCAAAAGGAAGTCGGCGGCCGACAAGGGCCCGATCCGGTGCGTTTCGGCGATTGGGAAAAGGGCGGAATCTGCACCGATTTCTAAACTTCCCCGTCCTGAACTGACACACGAGCGGTCGGCTAAGTGGTCCTGTCGGGCGATTGCGGGACGTGAAACTGTCCCGGTGAGGGAAGACACGCGATATTTCCGCGTGCGCCTCGAATTTTTTATTCTCGACTATATTCGAGCTAAGTCTTTGTTTTAATCAACGGAAACAAAAGATTTAACGCTTTTTAAACTCCAAATTACTGTCTCTCTACTACATTTCCGGCCATTTCGTTCGCCGGGCACTCCGATTGCATTCTCCTTGTCCACGAGCCCACTCAGCGGCCCATGGAGAGTTGATATGCCCGGCCTTTCGCAACCGTCACTGACCAGAAAATTTGCTAACGACGAACGTGGCGTCGTAGCGATGATGTTCGGTCTTATGTTCCTAGTGTTTGCCTTTGTGGCAGGCATTGCTGTCGACTTCGGCCGGCTCACCAACGCCAAGTCGCAGGTTGTGGGCGCGGTTGACTCCGCTGCTCTGGCAGCCGGACGGGCGCTTCTCGATGGCCGGATGACGGATGCCGAAATCGAGCAGATGGCGAAAGACTACTTCGCCGCCAACGTCAGTCAGGGCGGGACAGCGCCGGGAGCTATCGGCGAACCAGTCGTCGTCGTCAACCGTGCGACCGGCGAGGTCAGCATTACTGTGAACACAACGGTTCAAATGTCGCTGACCAAGCTTGTCGGCTACACGGACGTGACGTTCCCGGTCAATTCGGCAACGATTTTTGAACAACGCGACATCGAGTTGGGAATGGCACTGGATGTCACCGGATCGATGGGCGGGCAGAAAATCCAGGACCTGAAGCTTGCTGCCAAGGACCTTGTCGACATCCTACTACCCGACAGCGGACAGGCCAACAAAGTGCGCATCGGCCTTGCTCCTTATGCAGCCAGCGTGAATGGCGGAGTGTATGCCGATGTCGTCACCGGTCAGTCAAGCGGCAACAATTGCGTGCATGAGCGCGGCGGTTCCGAGCGTTTTACCGATGCTGAACCTGTAGGCGCTGCCCGGCTCAACAAAAAGAGTGGCATGAGCTGCCCCTCTGCCACGGTTATGGCTATGACCGACAACAAGGCCATTCTGAAGTCCACGATCGACACTTACTCGACGGGCGGAATGACAGCCGGGCACCTGGGTGCTGCCTGGGCCTGGTACCTCGTATCGCCGGAGTGGAAGAACATCTGGCCGTCGCCAAGCGAGCCGGTTGCCTACAATACGTCGAACACAACCAAGGCTGTGATCCTTATGACCGACGGTGTTTTCAACCAGCAGTATGTGGGCAGCAACGGGAACTCGGCCAATCAGGCGCGCTCAGTTTGCGCGGAGATGAAAGCGAAGGGCGTGGCGGTCTACGCCGTCGCCTTCCAGGCTCCTTCTTCGGCTCAGGATCTGCTGAAGGAATGCTCGACATCGGACTCCTACTACTTCCCGGCCGACAATGGAGATGAGCTTCGCCTCGCCTTCCAAAAGATCGCGTTGAAGCTGAACAACCTGCGCCTGACGAACTGAGCGGGCAGCACCCGTCTCCGACTTCACTGCACGACCCCCGAAACTCCAACGGGCCGCTCCAATCCGGAGCTGGCCCGTT
>CAYGRH010000374.1:0-3245 GCA_964352165.1 uncultured Hyphomicrobiaceae bacterium
TCTGGCTTTCGGCGAGCATCGGTTCGCCCACCCACTGCAGGCGGAACACCTGGGTACCGCCCGCAGGAATGATCGCCTGCATAGGAAATACCAGGAAATCATCACCGGCCTTGATCGCCTTGCGCTGACCGTTTTCGTTGAGCGAGAATTTCTCGATCCCAACTTCGACCGGCATCGGCCGCTTGCCGTCGTTCTTGACCGTGATCTGACTGCGTCCCGCACGCCCGACAGAACTCAGCTCGATGTGCGTCGGCGAAACGCTGAATGCGTGAGCGCTCGAACTCGCAAGCCCGTTCAATGCGAACGTTCCCGCCAGAAACGTAATGGCCGCCATTACGGTGCGAAGGCCCGTCGTGCAGATCATAAACAGCTCCCGCTGAATTTACGTGAGAATTGGGCGGCGGCCTCGTCGGCCGCCAGCCCCTGAGACGTCCCCGAATTCATCAGGGCTGCGGCTCGATGCGCACGCGCAGCGTGTCGGCATACGATCCCTCGACGAATGGGTTGGTGTTCACAACCGGCGTCAGGGTGACGACAATGTTGGCTGAACCAGGAGTTGCCCGCGTCGTGGAACCCAGCGTTTCGTTGCCGGCCGCTGTAGCAGTGGTCGCTGTGCTGCCTGCCGCGATGGTGGCAAAGCCCGAAGCTTCGGCCTGGTAGTTGATGATGTTGTCAAATCCGACAGCCGCGGCCGACGCAGTTGTCATGCCGCCGTTGATCGACGTCAGCGAAATGTTGGAGGCACGGTTGCAGGTTACTGCAAACGTCCGAGCCGTCGCGGTAGCCGTTATGAAGCCGGTCGTTACAAGACCGTCCCAGTTGACCGCATCGTCCGCTGGCGTCAGAGAGCCCGCGATCTGACAGAAACCGTTGACGGTTGCTGTGATGTTGATGTTTTGGTCCGTCGCCGAAGCTGGCGCTGCGGCAGCCACGATGCACGCGGCCACGGCCGCGATCCGAAAAGCTTTCATTACACTACCCTTTCACCCATGAGGTCGGCGCACCGCCGGTGCGCAATACCTCTGATCCCTGGGTGGAGAGTGCCTGAAAGTGTTTAAGGAAATCCTAGCGCCCGTCCCGATATGGCACGATGCCTTGAGGGGCCTGGGTTCGCAGGCCGCAACGGCCGCCCGGCACGCAAAAACGCTCATGCAACCTGACGGGAAGGGACGATACCGGCTCTGTCCGGTCTCAGCCTCTCGCCTCAACCCTTGTCGGAGCCGCCTGGTTGATCGGTTCGCTTGGCGTTGTCGCGCAGCACCGAACGAAACTTCCACAGGCCCAGCACAGCGACCAGCAACCCCAACGCGCCAAGTCCCATTGCCATTGCGATAAATCCATCGTCGCCCATGCCGCCTCCGCTCCAGATTGACCAAGCCTTAACTCGGCCGGATGCTACGCCGGATCGTTCGATTTGGCACGTAGTCCGCGCGAAACGGGCGCATACACAACCCGCTGCCAGTTTCTGGGAGCCTGGCACTCAGAGAGTCCAGTCCCCATAGATGCACGGATCAATGAGGGTCGGCGTTGCCCTGATGAGCCCAGACGTCTATCCCGATGGCATGAACAAAATCGAAGACGGATCATCAAATCTCTTTCACTCGCCCCGCGATCTCGCAGCACGTCTCAGCGAGCTACCGGCTGCGAATGCAGCCTGGCGCGAGGAAGCCCTTGCGCGCCAGCAGTGTCTGACCAAACCGCCCGGTTCGCTTGGGCGGCTGGAGGACATCGCCGTTTTCCTCGCAGGATGGGGCAGAGACGGCGAGCCGCGCACCGAACGGATCAAGATAGTTATATTCGCTGGCAATCACGGCGTGACGAAGCATGCCGTCAGCCCTTATCCCGCCGATATTACCGCTCAGATGGTCGCCAATTATGCGGCCGGGGGGGCAGCCATCAACGCGCTTGCCGGCACATTCGGCCTGGAACTGGCCGTCGTTCCGCTAAGTCTGGAAACGCCGACGCGCGACATCTCCACACAACCTGCCATGACCGAAGGCGAGACACTCGCTGCGCTGAACCAGGGTGCGAAAAGTGTCAGCGACGACTTGGATGTGCTGGTGCTCGGCGAGATGGGCATCGGCAACACGACCATCGCCGCCGCCTTGTGCGCGCGAGTGCTTGGTGGCACAGGCCGTGTCTGGTCGGGCCCTGGAACTGGTCTTGATGCGGAAGGCGTCGCACGCAAGGCGATGATCGTCGATCAAGCACTTGCCCGCCATCGCACCAGCGCTTTGACAGAACATGACCGCGCGGCGTTTGACGTTCTGATGAGCCTGGGTGGGCGCGAGACTGCTGCCATCGCCGGCGCGATCATCGCCGCCCGGCTGAAACGGATCCCCGTGGTGCTGGATGGTTATGTCGTCGGCGCAAGCCTTGTACCGCTCATTCCTGCAAACCCGCAGATCACCCTGCATTGCCTTGCCGGACACAAATCCGCAGAGCCCGCGCATTCAGCCCTTCTTCGCCGCCTGGGGCTTGAACCCATTCTCGACTTGGGCATGAGGCTCGGCGAAGGCTCGGGAGCGGGCCTTGCGTGTGCAGTCCTGAAGGCCGCTGCTGCCACTCACAATAAGATGGCGACGTTCGAGCAGGCAGGAGTATCGAACCGTGACTGATCGCATCAGTGCAGACCCACCGGCTCGAAACGCCTTTTTGCGCCAGAAGGCGGAAGAGGTCGGCCTGGCCTATTCGCTACTGACGCGCTTTCCCGTGCCGCGCTTCGAACTGCGCACACCAGCTGATATGTCATCTGCTTTCTGGGCCTACCCGATTGCTGGAGCGACAGTCGGGCTTGTTGGCGGCTTCGTTTTTGCCGGGCTCGCTGCAGCGGGTTTGTCGCCACTGACCTCCATCGTTGCAGCCCTTGCCGCAATGGCGCTCGCCACCGGCGGTTTCCATGAAGATGGCATGGCCGATTTCTGGGACGGGCTTGGCGGCGGTCAGACCCGCGAAAAGAAGCTGGAGATCATGCGCGACAGCCGCATCGGCACCTATGGCCTTCTGGCGCTCGTCTTTGCACTGGCGCTGCAGGCCACGTTCTACGCAGATCTGTCCCAATCAATGAGCGCTTTTGAAGTGGCAGGCGTGATTATTGCCATCTCCGCTATTGGCCGCGCCATGATCGCCATTCCGTTGTGGTCGCTGACCCCGGCGCGCAAGGAAGGTGTCTCCGTAGCTGCCGAGCGCCCGCCGGCCCTCGCCGTTCTCGCCGCTGCCGTCATCGCTGCCGCGCTCTCCATCGC
>CAYGRH010000375.1:0-3219 GCA_964352165.1 uncultured Hyphomicrobiaceae bacterium
GCGCTGATAGCGCTTTGCCAGTGCTTCGATCTCGCGCGGCATGGTCGCCGAGAACAAAAGTGTCCGCCGGCCTTCCGGCGTTGCATCAAGAATAAACTCCAGGTCTTCGCGAAACCCCAGATCAAGCATCTCGTCGGCTTCATCGAGCACAGCGCACTTGAGCTTGGTGAGGTCGAGCCTGCGGCGTTCCAGGTGGTCGCGAAGCCGGCCGGGCGTACCAACGACGATGTGCGCGCCAAAGCCGAGCTGACGCGCCTCCGCCCGAGCGTCCATGCCTCCAACGCAGGTTACCACCCGCGCGCCCGTCTCGGCATAAAGCCACTGAAGCTCGCGCTGAACCTGCATGGCCAGTTCACGTGTTGGCGCGATCATCAGGGCCAAGGGTTCTGCGGCTGCCTCGAAACGTTCAGCATCCCCCAGCAGGGTCATGGCAACAGCAATACCGAAGGCAATCGTTTTGCCCGAACCAGTTTGCGCGGATACCAGAAGATCCTGGTCAGCCGCATCTGCCTCCAAAACCGCCATCTGAACCGCGGTCGGCTCGGTATAGCCGCGAGCTTCAAGGGCGCGCGCCAACGCGGGATGTGTCGTCTGAAATGTCATTATGAGGTTTGCTTTACCGGCAACGCCGATGCCGCCCGCCACCGGTTGTCGGGTGCGGACGAGTTCGGCCAGGGTTTGAAGATCCAGAGTTCACTAGACTGTATCGGCCCAAACCGCCACCCGTCATCGGGTCGCGGAGGCCAAACCTGCCAGCCAGGATGCCGGCTTGATTAAGAAATACCTCCGCCAACGCCCAAAAAACCTTTGAAAGCGGGCTCTGGAGCCTGATTGATCGCGATTGACGCGACGCCGCGCCCACCAAGAAACAGGTCCCACCGGGCGCGGACACCGAACCCCATCCTTCCAACCACCGGGGCCGGCCATCGGCAAGCCACAGCACGCGCTGTAATCAGGTCCGGCGGGCTTCCCGCTCTGCCTCATCTGACTTGAAGTCTGCAAGCACCGTTTCCCCAGCCACCATCCGCTGGCCGACACTCACCAGCGGCGTTTTGCCGGGCGGGAGATAAACGTCGACACGGCTGCCGAACCGGATCAATCCAAACCGTTCACCCGTCGCAATACTGTCGCCCTCGTAGGCAAAGGTCGCGATGCGCCGGGTAATCATCCCGGCAATCTGCACGACAGCGATTTCAACCTTGGACGGCGTCTCGATAACAAGCGACCGCCGCTCGTTATCATCGCTGTCCTTGTCCGCCGAAATGCTGTTGAACGCGCCCGGGATATAGATCGATCGCACGACGCGACCGGCGACCGGCGAGCGGTTCACGTGCACATCAAACAACGACAGATGCGTGCTGATCCGGCAATATTCCTGTGAGCCAAGCCCAAGCTCCATGGGCGGACGCACATTTGAAATTTCGACGATTTTCCCGTCGGCCGCCGCAATCACCAGACCATCGCGCATCGGCGTGACGCGCGCGGGATCACGAAAAAAATAGGCCAAAAATACAGCGACGATTGTCAGCAACAGGCCCAGCGTGCTCGACAACAGGAAACCGACGAAGGCAAGCGCAGCGGCACCCGCGACATACACATAGCCCTCGCGGTGGATCGGAGTGAACGCATCACCCAGGGCGTCCAAATATCCCTTGCCAAGTGACAATGCCCCGCTCCTCATTTTGGCCTGATCGCAAAGTGACGAGACCGTTTCCGACATGCGCCGCACTGCACGCCAGGATTTAAGACCACAGTCAGCCCTGCATAAGCCTCAGCCACAATCGCTTATCAGCTCAAAGGTACGGCAACAAAGCGCGTCTCGCCCTTGCTGTCTTCAATCCGCAACAACACCGCACGCCGCCCTGACCGGACCACACGCTCAACGTTCTTTTGCACGTCCTCAAGTGTCGTCACCGCCGCCTGCGCCACCTCGACGATAACGTCGCCAATCTTCAGCCCCTTCTTGGCAGCCGCGCTGTTCTCTTCGACCTTGGTAACGACAACACCGGCAACCTTCGCGTTCAACCCATAGGACTTGCGCAATTCATCGCTGAGCGGCCGAAGCGTCAGCCCGCCAATCAATCCTTCCGGCGTTGCCTCGCCTTTGTCGCCATCTGAACCACCGGGCGCGTTAAGCCCGCCCGTATCGGGGTCAGACTCATCGAGGCGCGCAACCTTCACCTTGAGTGTCAACTTCTCGCCCTTGCGCAGCACCTCGACGTCAACGTCTTCACCAATCGGCGTCTGCGCGACCACGCGCGGCAGCCCACGCATGGAGCTGATATCCTTGCCGTCAAACTTTACAATCACATCGCCAGGCTCAATTCCGCCAGCTTTCGCCGGACTATCAGGGTCTACCCCGGCAACAAGCGCCCCGGTGTTTTCCTCAACACCTAAAGTGGCCGCGATATCCTCCGTCACGGATTGGATTTTGACACCCAGCCACCCGCGGCGCGTCTCGCCGAACTCCTTGAGCTGGCTGATGACGTTGACGGCAACGTCCGACGGCACGGCAAATCCAATGCCGATCGACCCGCCGGTCGGCGAGATAATGGCAGTATTCACACCGATCACATCGCCGTCCATGTTGAACAGCGGACCGCCCGAGTTGCCCTTGTTGATCGCTGCATCAGTCTGCAGGTAGTCATCATAGGGACCTGAATTGATGTCCCGCTGCTTGGCTGAAATGATCCCGACGGTCACCGAGCCACCAAGTCCGAACGGGTTGCCTATAGCCATCACCCAGTCGCCAACCTTCAACACCGCGGACGAACCGAAATTCACCTGCGTCAGCGGCTTCTTCGGCGTGACTTTGAGTAAGGCAAGGTCGGTCTTGGCATCCCGGCCGAGCACCTTGTCGACGGTCAGCTTTGAGCCATCGGAGAAATTGACAATGATCTCGTCGGCATCGGCGATGACGTGATTGTTGGTGACGACAAGTCCTTCCTTGCCGTCGATGACAAACCCCGAGCCCAGCGAATTGACCTTACGCTGCACGCCTGACCCACCGCGTTCATTGAAGAAATCGTCGAAGAACTCCTCGAATGGCGAGCCCTTCGGCACGTTGGGCAATGGCACGCCCTGCGGGCCTTTCGCCAATTGGCTGGTCGAAATGTTCACAACTGCGTCAACGAGCTTTTCGGCAACCGGTGCCACGCTGACCGGGCCGCGCGCCTCAGCCGAGAAAACGGAAGCAGCAATGACACCGCACCCCGCCAG
>CAYGRH010000376.1:0-3212 GCA_964352165.1 uncultured Hyphomicrobiaceae bacterium
GCTGCCCCTCCTCGTACTGCATCACCATGTAGCCGGTGTTGTTGAGCGAGGTGAAGTACAACACGCGCACAATGTTGGGGTGCGACAGCTTAGCCAGGATGCGCGCTTCGCTCAGGAAGCGCTCCAGGCCCCATTGGAAGATTTCGCCCGCGTCGTCCTGCAACACATGAACTGCATGCGTATTCTGATCGCGGCCGGTCAGCGAGACGGGATAGTATTCCTTGATCGCGACCTTCTGATCGAGCACTTCGTCGTGGGCAAGATAGGTGATGCCGAACCCGCCTTCACCCAGCACTTTCAAGATCCGGTAACTCTGGATCATATAGTCGGCGGGAAGGGCGTGCATCGGGGCGCTGCTCATGGTCTTGCCTTCGCTTTTGTCTTGTGTTTGCGATGGACGGCCCTGATGCAGGCCCAATGACGGACATTGATCCGATTGATACGCCAGTTTCAAGCCTGCCGCCCGCAAATCAACCCTTATATGCCCTGATGGAAAATACGATTTACCAACGGGTGCGGAACCGCCTCACATCTTGCCTTACATTTGGAACGCCACGATTTTCTGCCGCTGTTCGCCCAGCTTGTCGATCCCGAGGCGCACCTCATCCCCGGCCTTCAACCATTGCGGCTCCTTCATGCCGAGCGCAACGCCCGGCGGCGTGCCCGTCGTCACCACATCGCCCGGTTCAAGCACCATGAAGCTTGTGATGTAGGCCAGCATGTAGGGGATCTTGAAAACCATCGTCGATGTATTGCCGGTCTGCATGCGCTTACCGTTCACATCGAGCCACAGCCCCAGGTTTTCGATGTCGCCGACTTCATCCGGCGTCACCAGCCAAGGCCCGAGCGGCCCGAACGTTTCAGCCGACTTGCCCTTGATCCACTGGCCCGAGCGCTCCGTCTGGAAATGGCGTTCCGACACATCGTTGCACACCAGATAACCCGCGATGTAGTCGGCGGCGTCTGTTTCCGCCACATACCGCGCGCGTTTCGAAATAACGAACGCGAGTTCAACTTCCCAGTCGAGCTTCTGGCAGTCTCTGGGCATCATGACATCATCGTCGGGCCCGCAGATGCAGTTGGCAGTCTTTGTGAAGATGACGGGTTCGCGCGGAATGCGCAGGCCCGCTTCGGCTGCGTGATCGGCATAGTTGAGGCCGATGGCGATGAAGTTGCGCACATCCCCGACCGGCGCGCCGAGCCGCACGCCTTCCGGCGCCAACGGCAAAGACTTTGGGTCGATGGCTTTCAGCTTCGCAATCGACCCGGCATCGACCGTCCGCCCATCGATATCCGGCACATGCCCCGACAAATCGCGGATCGCACCGCCATCATCGACCAGCCCCGGCCTTTCCGCCCCGAACGCCCCAAACCGTACAAGCTTCATCGCCGTTCCTTCTCATTTCGCAGCCCGTTTGATCTCACCGGTTAATATAGCAGCCTCATCGCGCATTCAAAAAATGCTAAGGCATCCGTGAGAGGCTCGTCGATCCTTAAGTGAACCTGAAGAGAACAGCCATGACCGCCCCACGCCCGTTACTGTTGTCGCGCAGTCCCCGCAGCGCCGGAACGGACTGGACGACGGCCGCAAGCTGGCTTGGCGGAACGCCGCGCCTTGGATCGCTTTCGTGGCCGAGGTCGGACAAAACGAATGCGCCGCTTTATTTTCTGGCTCAGATCGATCTGGCCGAATTGGCAGCCTTTCTCCCCTCAGGGTTTTTGCCGGACAGCGGTTCGCTGGCTGTCTTCATCGACGAGCACGGCAGCGAAAAATGCAGCGTCCTTCATGTCCCGCCAGCCGGACGCCAGACCCGCACCGATCCGCCCGATGACGCACGTCCCGTCCTCGAGATTGGCGGCGATCTATTCCCAACCAAACCGGGACCGGCAACGGTGATCTCGTTCCCGTTCTGGCCGGTGGACATCACGCCGATCGACGTCGGTTCCAGCACACCAGAAGAAGGCATGGCAGTAGCCGTCGAAAAAATCGCGACACGGCGCCGGTTCTTCCTGTCAGCTAAGCAGGCAAGACAGATGCAGGGCGATGATCCCTTGCCCGCATGGTGGCACAGCGCAATCCATTATGCCGATTGCCTGAAGAACGCGCTCGCCTTCGGTCCGGAGCTCATCGCGATCAACGAAAAATGGCGCACCGCGGCGTTGGCGGATGTCGAGCGTTTGCGCCCGAAAGGCTTCGGCAAGGTGTTCGGCCGCCGTGAAAACCCGGACCTGGATCATGCCAGAAAGAATGCCGCCCGCCTGGAGGCCATGCAGGCCAAAATGCTCGAGGACCTGCCGAAATTCAAAGCCTTCGTGAAGGACGTTTCAGCATTTGTTTCGGGCCGCCGGACAGCCGATATCATGAACCCACGCGACGCCGAACAGTTCGCGGAAATTTTCAAACGGGGGCGAAGCGACTTCCAGGAATTCGCACGCTACCGCACGCCCTTTGACGTTGACGAGCTTCACACGGCCTCACTGCTGGCGATGCTGACCGGTGATGACGCCGCCTACCAGACAATCCCCGAACCGGTCCGCAACGGGATCAACGAGCAATTCCTCCTACCGACCAACAGTTGGCACCAGATGTTCGGGCAGGGCGTCGATATTCAGGGCAATGCCGCCTATGAGAACGAAGGCAACATCATGCTGCTGCAGCTCGTCTATGATGACATGATCAACTGGCGCTTCGGCGATGTCGGTGCCTACCAGTTCTGGATCTCACCCGACCACCTGCGCGCACGCAACTGGGCAGGTGTCCGCACGTCGTTTGAATGCCATTGAGCCGGAAAGCATCCCGCTGGCGGAACGCCTTCACCCTCATCCGGCGGCGTGAAGGTGGAACACCTTGTTCATGATCTGCCAGCGGCCATCGGTCTTCAGAAGCGTGAAGAAATCCGTGAAGCGGTGCCCGGTCCAGTTGTCGAGTTCGAGCCGCACCGTGGCGACCGTACCGGCAACGTCGATGCTCACGATCCGCGCGCTGAGGTCCTTCGCCGCGCCATTCCCGTCATTCCAGTCGAACAGGTTCTGGATGGGCCCGGCAAACAGGTCCGGCCCGACGTATCCGAAGATCGTCGCGGCCGCATGAAACGCGGGCTTCATGTCATCGCCTTTGCCCGACTTCGCACCGTCGATGTAGTGCTGAACGACCTTCGCGATCGCCTCGTAGTCCTCAACCTCGGCAGCCTTATCGGTCATGGGTCTCACTC
>CAYGRH010000377.1:0-3192 GCA_964352165.1 uncultured Hyphomicrobiaceae bacterium
GCCTTAGCTGACAAGCGCCTGTGCAACCGTCGCCAGCACAAAGGCTGCGCCAATAGCAACGAGTGACCAGGAAACCGTGCGTCCGGACCGGGCGCGTTCACAATCATAGCTCAACGAGCAGTTGGAGCACTTCGTTGTGGCGTTGGGCTGGCAGCTTGGGCGGTAGTCATTTTGTACGTGCGTGGTCATGGCGAAGCTCCTCAATAGATTTGTAATTCCCAGCGGGAAGCACCGGTTTGTGTTTATCGGCGCGCCCTGTGAGGAAACAATGCGCCCGGCCCGGTCAGGCAACTTTGATCTGTCGCAAACCCGTATTTACTGACTTTCTATGCGGAAATAGGTCAAACCTATGAGCCTTGGCGCAAGCCGGAACGCCGCATCCTGGCATCGTGACCGGTGCGGAACTGCTTTTCGGTTGTTGAAAGAGTTATCATTAAAACCCAGTCGCTTTCCGGTCCTTCGCGTGGGCTGGATCCGAATTGCCGCGAGAAGTTTTCAAATGCCGCCACCTCAATGCTTGTTACAAGGAATAAGCGCGGCAAATTCTTCAATACCATCGGTCGAAATAAAAAAGGGGCAGCCGGCAAACCGGCTACCCCATGATTGTCTGCTGCTTGTTGCCTGCCGATTATTGCTTGATCGGCGTGCAGTCGGTCATGCAACGCTCTGCCTTTGTGTCAGGCCGATCATCGACGATGAAACCATCCCTATTCGGCATTTTCACCGCTGGAAGCGTTTTTGCATCCATGACGGCATCAGCCGGGACAAGCTCGTTGAGATGAAGAAGGTAAGCCGAAATGGCGTACACTTCGTCATTCGTCAGGCTCTCAGGATTATCCATCGGCATTGAACGACGGATATAATCGAACATGATCGGTGCGTAGGGATACATGCTCCCCGGCGTGACCCTCCGTTTAGCTTCGGTGAACGAACCGATGCCGCCGACCATGCTTCCGTAGACGCTACCGCCGGCCGCCTTTTCGCCATGGCAGGCGATGCACTTTTCAGCGAACGCCTTTTCACCATCGGCAACGCTTCCCTTGCCGGGAGGAAGGCCTTTGCCGTCCTGCGTGCGGATATCGATATCCCACGCCGCAAGGTCGGCTTCCGAGATCGGTGTGCCGTACTTCACGCCGGGTCCATCAGCAGCCGAAGCAGTGCCGGCAAACCACAGTACGGAAGTTGCCGCCAAGGCGACCGTCAGAAATTTACGCGATTGCATTGGTCACCTCCCCAGCAGCATCGATTGCCCACGGGAAGATCCCGTTGTGGTGTTGCACGAAGCCGGTAATAGCCCGGTCCTTCGCAAGTTGATCGACTGTCGGTTGAACGTAACCGGTGCTGTCAACGGCACGGCTTGCGATTTTCGCCGGTCCGCCGTCCCAGTCCCAACTGTAGCGGAACCTCGACAGACACTTGTCCATGGCCGGCCCTTCGAGGATCGCTTCCCTCCAGGTTTTCCCGCCGTCGGTTGTGACGTCGACGGCCTTGATCGTACCGTTGCCCGACCAGGCGAACCCTTCGATTTCGACACGGCCCGGACCAGGGACCTTCATGCCGCCCGATGGGTTGGTGATAACGGACTTGCACTCCATGGTGAAGCTGAACTGGCGCCACTTGCCTTCCGGCATGGGGTCGGTGTAGCGGGCCGTTTCGCTTCGTGCGTTCCAAGGTTGATCGCCAACTTTGATGCGACGCAGCCATTTAACCGAGACGTTGCCTTCCCAGCCGGGAATGAACGCACGCAATGGATAGCCGTTTTCAGGCCGAAGCATTTCACCGTTCATTCCCCAGACAATGAGGACGTCGTCCAAGCACTTCTCAATGGGAATCGACCGCAGGTGCCCAGCACCGTCGGCACCTTCGAGCAAAACCCATTTAGCACCTTCAGCCAAGCCTGCTTCGTCGAGAAGCCACGAAAGCGGTACACCGGTCCACTGCGCGCAGCCGAGTAGGCCGTGGGTTTGCTGCACCGTCTTGGATTTGACTGCGAGCCAATCGGTCAGACCGTTGCCCGAGCATTCCATGAAGTAGAACTTCGACACCGACGGATAGCGCATCAAGTCGCTCATTGAGAACTTGAGCGGCTGCTTGACCATGCCGTGGATGACGAGGTTGTGGGTCTGAGGGTCGATGTCCGGCGTGCCGGCGTGGTGACGCTCATAAAACAAACCGTTCGGCGTGATGATGCCCTTCTGATGCTGCAGGGGCGTCATCGACCAGTCGGAATAGTTCTGCTTGTTGACGAACACATCCGTACGGTTGCGCGTGACGTGCGCTTCGTATTTGGACGGCATCCCGTAGGCTTTTTCTTCGATCGGGCGTCCGAGGGACTGCCGGCTTTCCTGAACCTTTAACGGGTCGGCGTTGGCAAGACGCACACCACCAGCCCCCGCCGCAGCCGTAGCCCCCGCCAGCATCACGCTGTTGCGCAGGAACTGGCGTCTCCCCTGCACGGTGGAATCGAGCTTGTCGGACCCAGCTCCACCGCCACGAGCATTTTTGCCTGTGTCGCTTCGTTTAACCATAGTGGACGTCTCCCTTACTGAAGGTTTTTCAAGTTTCGTTATTTTTGCGCGCTTTTTCTGCGCGCTTTCGGTGGTTTCCCCGGATTAGACTTCTCTAAAAATCCAGGTCGACAGTGGTAACTCTAATCTCGAAGCCCAACTTCGTACGGCTTGATTTCGGGCGGGCTTTTCCTGGCTGCACTATCTCTTATCAAGCCGATTGTCCGATTCAAGCAAGGCTCGGTGGCTACGTCGGCGGGTTGTGCCGGTCGTCACGGACCCAGACGTTGATAGAGTGAAAACGGGACAAAAAAACCGCTCGACCCAGAGGGCAGCGGCAGCAATTTGATCGTTCAATTTTTTCCCGGGAGCATAAGCGCCAAGCAGGTTGGCGCTTATTGGCCTAATCTTGTGATGATCGATCTTCCAGACCACTGTCAGCAAAAGGCAAACCCCGCTTGGACCGCTTGACGGGAACGAGGAGGACTTAACGCTCCGTCATTTCCGTGCGCCCTTCCCTGACACATCGATAGCGCTTCGCAGCAACCGATCAAAGTCAGCTCTGAGCATTATTTTTCATTAATAAACGGTACAACTTGTCGCAGCGCAGCAGCAATCTGTTCCTGCCTATTACGCGATTGGGAAAATCAATTGCCCGTTCTGGCTGTGTTTTCGGCAACTTAGT